>JAEYFO010000221.1 GCA_023402915.1 Bacillota bacterium
CACCACGGCCACGCCGTCCTTGACGTGGCATTCCCGAAGGCTCCCGAGCTCCGTCTCGTTCTTGACGGCCTTCATGAGCGTCGTCGGGTTCGGCCGGTCGATCACTTCCGCGCCTGCGGGCAGGGCGTGGATGGCCGAAAAGCTGATGCGGCCGCAGTCCGCCAGCACCTTTGCCGTCTCGGGCAGGGTTTTCACGAAATCGTAAAAGCTGCCGTAGGGGCGGATCGTCACGCCGTCGGCTTCGAGCGCGGCGCGCACGCTTCCCTCAACGGTTTTTTCATTCAAAAACAGCACGGCATCCTTCTCCGTCACGACGGCATAGGCCAGCACGACGGGGTTGCAGGGGATATCGTTGCCGCGCAGGTTAAACAGCCAAGCGATGTCGTCGAGCGTCGTCAGCAGATGGACCGACGCGCCCTCGTCCGCCATGACGGCGCGCAGCTGCGCCAGCTTTTCCGTGCGGGAGCGGCCGCAATAGGCCACGTCAAGAAGGAAGGCCGGTTCCGCCGGAAGGGGCGGGCGGTTTTCCCAGATCTCGTCCACCAGATCCTCGTTCCAATGGAACGAAGCGTTCTTTTTTGCAAGGCGTTTTTGAAATTTTTGTCCCATCCGGGCGCTGATGACCCGGCCGTCAAAGCCCAGCGTGCCCTTTTCCGGCAGTGCCGATTCGATGAGCGCTTCCACCGTGGGGGTCTGGGGCTCGCCCAGGCGCTGGAGCGTGATGCCGCTGCCTTCCAGCTGCTTTTCCGCCTGAATATAGTAGCGCCCATCCGCCCACAGATCCGCGGCCGTCCGGGTCACGACCAGCGTGCCCGCCGAGCCGGTGAACCCAGAAAGAAAGCTGCGCGCCTTGAAATGCCCGCCCACATATTCCGAATCGTGGAAATCCGACGTGGGCACCAGATAGACGTCAATGTCCTTTTTCGCCATGACGCTTTGCAGCGCCGCAATGGTCTGTTTCATCGCCGTACCTTCCTTCCGCCGCCCAAAAGCGGCTGTTTTTTTCGCTGTTTTGTCCGCCTGCCAAAGTCCCGGTTTCCCGGCGCTTGCGGCAGAGCGGTTCTGTATTCTTTCTCATTATAGCACGTTCTTTTGCGGCGCACAGGGGGTGTTTGAAAAAGGAACGATTCTGATTCACTGGCCGGTGTCCGGGCTGCTCCTTTTTTGAAAATAGGGTTAAAAAAACGAGTGCTGCATCGTTTCCCCGGGGGAGAAGCGGCGGCCGCGATTTCCTTTTGAGCGGAGGAAAGCGGATGAAGAAAATTAGAGACACCGCCGGTAAGAATCTTTGTGCATTCGGCACTTTTCTTTTAGAAAATTAAGAGTATTCTAACAAAATTTAATTTTATATTGTTTTAATATCGATTTTTGTGTATTATGCTTTGCTCTTTCTCCCCCTGCAAACCCTCTCTGTTTTCAGCCTGTAATCCAGCTATTTTTCAGTTTTTCTCTGACTTTTCTTGCTTTATCCTCCCCTCATTTTTCTTCAAACCGCCAAACTATCCGTCCTATCTGCAAGAAAAACCGCCCGGGGTTTCGAGCGGTTTCTTTCAGAATTTTTGAAAATAGTATTCTTTTGATTCACAGAAAAATTTCGTGCAAATCGCACAACTCCTTGGACTTATTCCCCGTCTCCGTAGCCGTTCGGATGGCTTTCGAGGAAGCGCCACGCCGTTTCGATGATGGAATGGATGTCGTCAAACTGCGGCTTCCAACCCAGCTCCCTGCGGATCTTTTCGCTCGACGCGATGAGCGTGGCCGGGTCGCCCGCGCGGCGGCCGCAATATTCCCGCGCGACGGCCTTTCCGGTGACCGCTTCCGCCGCATCCACGATCTCCCGGACGGAAAAGCCTGTGCCGCTGCCGAGGTTATAGACCGTGCTGTCCCCGCTGCCAAGGAGGTGCCTGAGCGCCAGGATGTGCGCCTGCGCCAGATCGGTCACGTGGATATAATCGCGCACGCAGGTGCCGTCTTTCGTGGGGTAGTCCGTGCCGAAGAGCTTGACGGGCTTTCCCGTCAGCGCCGCCCGCAGGACGTTGGGGATCAAATGGGTCTCCGGCCGGTGATCCTCGCCGATCTCGCCGCTTTTGTGCGCGCCCGCCGCGTTGAAATAGCGCAGCGCCACGGACTTGATGCCATAGGCTCTGTCGCACCAGCGGAGCATTTTTTCGATAGCCAGCTTGGTTTCGCCGTAGGGGTTCGTGGGAAGCGTCCGGTCGGTTTCAAGGATGGGAATGTTTTCCGGCTCGCCGTAGGTGGCGGCGGTGGAGGAAAACACGATGGCCTTCACGCCGTGATCGCGCAGCGCCGTCAGCAGGCATTCCGTTCCGTGAACGTTGTTGTTGTAGTACTTAAGCGGCTCGGTCACGCTTTCGCCCACCAGGCTGAACGCCGCAAAATGCACCACGGCGGAAATGCTGTGGTTTTCAAACACCGGCTCGAGCGCGCCCGCTTCCCGCAGGTCGCCCTGATAAAACGGCACGCCCTCCGGCACCGCCTGCCGGTGGCCGGTCTGAAGGCTGTCAAACACCACGATCTCTTCGCCCTGCTCATGGAGCGCTCTGGCGGTATGGGAGCCGATATAGCCCGCGCCGCCCGTAATGAGAATTGCCATGGAAGTCCTCCTTGTTACTGTTTGCGTTCGTCTGTCTGCGCCCGTCCGGTCTTTTCAAGCCGTTCTTCCGCCGGTTTGGTCTGTCCGGCGGCTTCGCCCGCCCCCTCCGGTTCGGCAGGGATTTCTTTTTTGGGAAGGGCGCGGCCATACAATTCGGCCATATAGGCCAGATAATCCGCAAGGCCGTCGCTCGGCGCTTCCTTCCACATGCGCCAGCGCCAGTTGCCGCCCAGCTTGGAAGGGGTGTTCGTCCGGCAGAAATCCGGCAATTCCAGATAATCCTGCATCTGCGCGATGGCCAGCTCCGCCACGCTCGAAAGCGCGCCCCGCGCCAGCCCCTTGCCCAGCCCTTCCCAGTCGGAAAGGTTCAAATAGCGGTACGCCCGCTCCCGCTCCCGCGCGTCCGCCGTCTCGAGCCAGCCGGAAACCGTGTTGTTGTCGTGCGTGCCGGTATAGACGACGCAATGAGGAATGTGGTTGTGGGGAAGATAGGGGTTTTTGTCGTCGCCGCCAAAGGCGAATTGCAGCACCCGCATTCCGGCGTAGCCCGTGGCTTCCAGCAGCTCCGTCACGTCGGGCGTGAGCGTGCCCAGATCCTCCGCCAGAAACTCCACCGGGCCGAGGGCGTTTTCCAGCGCGGAAAACAGCGCCATGCCCGGCCCCTTTTTCCACGATCCGTTTCGCGCCGTCTCTTCGCCGTAGGGGATGGAATAATAGGAAGCAAAGCCGCGGAAATGGTCGAGACGGATGCGGTCATACAGCCGTATGGCCCCCCGCACCCGGGCGATCCACCAGGCAAAGCCCGTTTTTTCGTGCTCGTCCCAGCGGTAAAGGGGGTTGCCCCACAGCTGTCCGTCGGCGGAAAAATAGTCCGGCGGCACGCCCGCCACCGCCGTGGGCAGGTTTTCCTCATCCAGCTCGAACAGCTCCGGATGCGCCCACACGTCCGCACTGTCCAGCGCCACAT
>JAEYFO010000230.1 GCA_023402915.1 Bacillota bacterium
TATCTGCTTCGCGCTGCTTTGAAAGCACACGGCTGCGATAGCTTCCAGCGATATGGTGCGGCAATCCCCCGCTTCCCCCTCCGCGCTGTGTACCACAACTTTACAGCCCCGCCTTGGGCACATGCACCGTATTCTCAGCGCCATCAGGCAGTTTGAACCCACGCCGCCTTTGCCGGAGTGTTTTTCTCCAAAAAAACAGAAAAAGAGCGGAAACTCCGCTCTTTTCGTTCAAAGAATTGGATCGTGAGCATTGGCCGACGGCTTCCTTTTCAGACATTGCAGGTTTTCGAGAAGCGCTTTTCGAAACTTTCAACAGGACCAACAGCAGATTTTCCAAAAAACTGCTCAAGATCCCTCAAAAAGCCTTTCCCCGGCGCCGGAATTTTTCTCCGCCGCGCCCGCCTCGCTCAGCGGTCGGTCAGGTGCAGATGATGGGCACAGAGCTTCTCCCGGATGGGATCGGCCTCGATGAACATCTCCTCCAGCTCGGAATCGCCCATGACGGTGTTGCGGCCAACGGCGTATTCCGCGTCCACCATGGCCTTGATCTTGGCGACAACCTCGTCCTTTTTGTCCACTTTGTCCTCGTCGGGCAGACGATAATAGCTGTTGATCCAGTGGGCGATGCCCGCAAGGCCGGAATGGGAATCGACCATCACCTTGGCCGGGCGGTGCAAAATGGCTGCGGTGTCGAAGATATTATAGACCTCTTCATCCTTGAGCATCCCGTCGGCGTGAATGCCCGCACGGGTCGCGTTGAAGGAGCGCCCCACAAAAGGCGTCCGCGGCGGAATTTCGTAGCCGCAGTGCTGCTCAAAATACTCCGCGATGTCCGTGATGGCCGAAAGATCCATGCCGTCGTCCGTGCCGCGCAGCGAGCAATATTCCATCACCATGGCCTCGGTGGGACAGTTGCCCGTCCGCTCGCCAATGCCCAGCATCGAGCAGTTGACCGACGAGCAGCCGTACAGCCAGGCCGTGGCGGCGTTGGTGACCACCTTGTAAAAATCGTTGTGGCCGTGCCGTTCGAGCATTTCACTGGGCACGTCGCTGTAATGGCGCAGGCCGTAGATGATGCCGGGCACGCTGCGGGGCAGCGCCACGCCGGGATAGGACACGCCGAAGCCCATGGTGTCGCAGGCGCGGATCTTGATGGGGATGCCGCTCTCTGCGGAGAGCTTCATCAATTCGTTTGCAAAGGGCACGACGAAGCCGTAAAAATCCGCGCGGGTAATATCTTCAAAGTGGCAGCGGGGCCGAATGCCGCGGTCGAGCGCCATCTTGACCACGGAAAGGTACTTTTCCAGCGCCTGCAGACGGGTCAGACCCATTTTATTGAAAATGTGGTAGTCCGAACAGGAAACCAGAATGCCCGTCTCCTTGACGCCCATTTCCTTGACCAGGTCGAAATCCCTGGGATTGGCGCGGATCCACGTCGTCACTTCGGGGAACTGCAAACCCAGCTCCTGACATTCCCGCACGGCGCGGCGGTCGTTTTCCGTATAGACGAAAAACTCGCACTGACGGATGATGCCCTTTGGCCCGCCGAGACGGTTCATCAGCTTGAACAGATGCACGATCTGCTCCACCGTGAAGGGGGAGCGGGACTGCTGGCCGTCGCGGAAGGACGTGTCCGTGATCCAGATCTCGTCCGGCATGTGCATGGGCACATGGCGATGGTTGAACGCCACTTTGGGCACGGAATGATAGTCGTAAATATGACGGTAAAGATTGGGGTCCGCTACGTCCTGCAAGCCGTATTTATAGACGTTTTCTTCCAGAAGATTGCTCTTGTGGCTGAATTCGAGGGTCTTGTGCTCGTAGCGGCTGCCCTTGCTGTTCTCGTCGCGTTTGATCCCTTCCAGATTCATGATGAAATTCCCTCCTGTCGTGTCAGCATTGTTCCTGCGCGAATTCGGGCGCGGCAGGGTGTACGAGTATGCGTGTATACAATCTGTGGTGAAAGCCGACCCCGCCGAAGTATCGGGGCGGGATCGTGTTGTTTCAAAAATTTTGAACGGTTCCGAAAAACCGCGGCGCAGGGACGTTTTCAGCGTTTGCGCCCGTTGACAGGATCGTCTCCGCAGCGCTGTTTTTTCAAAAAACGCTTTTCCTCGGAACCGTTCAAGTTGTGCTGCCGGCAAAACAATTCGATGCAGGCGGCCAAAGCTCCTTCCAAGGCTGCGCGTTTTTTTCGCACGCACGCCGCAGCGTTGTGCCTTTCCGGCGCCCTTTTTTTGTGAAGAAGAACTACCCGAAAGAACTTCCTCTTTGCTCTGTCGAAGCCTTTCGGAGTCAGTGCAGCTCAGCCACAAAGGCTTCCAGCCGGTCGAGACCCTTGACGATGTTTTCCATGCTCGTCGCATAGCTCAGGCGGCAGAAATCGTCCGCTTCAAAGGCCACGCCGGGCACCAGCGCCACCTGAACGCCGTCGAGCACCGCGCTGCAAAGCTCGAGGGAGTTGTGGATCACCTTGCCCTGATAGGACTTGCCGTACAGGCCGCACACCTTCATGAAGGCGTAAAACGCGCCCTTGGGAGTGAGGCAGGACAGGCCGGGAATGCTGTTGATGCGCTCGACCATGTATTTGCGGCGGCGGTCAAACTCCTGCAC
>JAEYFO010000266.1 GCA_023402915.1 Bacillota bacterium
GGTGTCCTTTTCCCGCATGTTGGTCATGGTGGACTGCAATTTTTTCTGATAGACCGTTGAAAAGGACAATCCCCAGATGATGCCGACCGTCATGACGATGGCAATGGCGGCAAAGGCCGCAGCGCCGCCCGTCGAAGCCTCCGCCATGGTGCTGTAGCCCAGGCCGGAGCTGGCGCTTTCCGCCGCGACCAGCTCATAGGACGCAGAGCCCACCACGGAAAGGCGGATCCACGGCAGCGGAATACCCAACAGCGGCATCATGGCAAAGAGCGAAATGATGATCGGCAGCGAAGGAACGACGGAAAAAATCGCGCTGGATGTTGCCGCCTTTTTCAGTTTTGCCGGCGAGAGTCCGATCCGTTTGGCTTCCTTCCAAGCCTTCCGAAGAAACAGCAGCGACTGCACCAGAACAAAAGCCACGATCACAATGGCCAGCCCATAGAGCAGCGGGCCGTTCGCCACGTCAAAAAATCCCACTGGTTTCCCCTCCTGAAAAATAAAATAGAATGAATGGCGCGTCCGCTTTCGGTCAAAAATTTTGCGCTGGATTTCTCGAACTTTCTTTGCTGAAATTCGAATCCTCAAAGCCGAAATTTTCTGAAACTTCCGAAATTTTTCGAAAAAACTCCGGTGGTTCCGGCTGCGAGCTCTTTGATTTTTCGCGCAAAAGATCTAAATCGATCACGGACCGTTATGAAAAAGAGCAGCTCCCTGCCTTTCGCCCGCGCGTTTGACCGGCGCAGGCGGAAAAAGAGACCGCTCTTCTTCTTTGACAGAAGCGCGCCGCCCGGAACATTCGCCCCAGGCTGGCCGCTTCTTTTATCTTACAATACTTTCGACAAAAAGGAAATCGTTCTTTCGTTCTTCGGATGGGCAAACACTTCCGCCGGAACGCCCTCTTCGACGATGGAACCGCCGTCCATGAAAATCAGGCGGGAGCCCACTTCCCGGGCAAAGCCCATTTCATGGGTCACGACCACCATGGTCATGCCCGACTCCGCCAGATCCTTCATGACGCTGAGCACTTCGCCGACCATTTCCGGGTCGAGCGCGCTCGTCGGCTCGTCAAACAGCATCACGTCCGGGTGCATGGCCAGCGCGCGGACGATGGCAATGCGCTGCTGCTGGCCGCCGGAAAGCTGCTTGGGATAGCTGTTGGCGCGATCCGCAAGGCCGACGCGCTCCAGGAGCGTCCTCGCCTCTTTTTCCGCCTCCTGCTGCGTCGCCTTTTTGAGCTGAACGGGCGCAAGGGTGATGTTCTGCATCACGGTCAGGTTGGGGAACAGATTGAACTGCTGGAACACCATGCCCATCTTCTGGCGGTGCAGGTTGATGTCCACTTTTTTGTCGGTAATATCCGTGCCTTCGACGATGATCTGGCCGGACGTGGGCTTTTCCAGCAGGTTCAGGCAGCGCAGGAACGTGCTCTTGCCCGAGCCGGACGGGCCGATGACCATGACGATCTCGCCCTTATGGATCTTGGTGGACACGTGATCCACCGCGTGCAGGTCGCCAAAGTGCTTGCAAAGATCCTTGACCTCGATCAAAACTTCCGTGTTAGCGCTCACTCTTGGCCAGCCTCCTCTCAAGTTTTCTCATGCCCCAGGCCATCAGCATGACGATGGCCAGATAGATCAGCGCGATCGTTAAAAGCGGAACAGGACTGTATGTCCGCGTGCGGATGAGCGACGCCTGATAGGTGATGTCCGCAATGGCCACATAACCGGCGATGGACGTTTCCTTCAGCAGCGTGATGGCTTCATTGGCCAGCGCAGGCAGGATGTTCTTGATGGCCTGCGGCAGGATGATGAGCCGCATGGTCATGTTCTGCGTCAGGCCCAGGCTGCGGCCCGCTTCCTGCTGGCCCTTGCCGACGGCCAGGATACCGGCGCGGACGATCTCCGCCACGTATGCGCCGGAATTGATGCCGAAGGCCAACGTCGCAATATAGATCGACGCGCTCATCTTGGCCGATGCGCCGATGATGAACACGAAGATCATCAGCTGAACCATCATAGGCGTGCCGCGCACGACGGTCAGATAAACGTCGCAGATCGCTTCGAGCGGCTTGAGCTTTTTGTTTTCCGCCGCATAGACCTTGCAGATGGCGACGAGGCTGCCGAGGATAATGCCAAGAATGGCCGCTCCAATGGTGATCAGCATCGTGTTTTTCAGACCGGTCAAATACAGCTTCCAGCGGTCGTTGAGAATCAGATTGTCGTACAACTGCTGTCCAAAGTTATCCCACATGGCATATCCTTTCTTGCCTTGTTCTCCCCTGCAAACTTCCTCTACAAAAGCAGAGGGAGCGGCCGGAGCCCTCCCTCTGAAAGAGGCGATTTGCTGCTTATTCGCCCAGCGCGTCAGAAGCCTGCTTGTGCTCGTCGATCCACTGATCGATCTTGCCTTCTTCCAGCAGCTTGGTCACAACGCTGTCCACCACGGCCTTGAGGTCGTCGTTGCCCTTGGCGATGGCAATGGCGTACTGCTCTTCGGTCAGGGGGGTGTCGAGCACCATCAGCTTGTCGTTGCCGGCGACGATC
The DNA here is from genome assembly GCA_023402915.1 of Bacillota bacterium. Taxonomy (GTDB): domain Bacteria; phylum Bacillota; class Clostridia; order Christensenellales; family CALWSW01; genus JAEYFO01. The sequence continues at coordinate 2,544 of JAEYFO010000266.1, forward strand.
TCCTTGGCGGGCATTTCGTCGAGGACGACGGCGGCCAGCTTGCCGTTGGCCAGCTCGATGGCGGCGTCAGCGCCGGTCTTGTAGCGGAACACGTTGGCGCCCACTTCGTCGGTCACATACAGATCGCCCGTGGTGCCGGACTGCACGCCCACGTCCTTTCCGGCCAGATCCTCCGCGCTCTGCACGGTGGAGCCTTCCTTGGGAACGATGATGACCTGCGCGGCGTCGACGTAGTTGACGGAGAAGTCAACGGCCTTGCGGCGTTCGTCGGTGGCGGTCATGCCGGCCACGCCCAGATCACCCTTGCCGGTCTGGATAGCGGCGACGATGCCGTCAAAGTCCATATCGACCACGGTCAGCTTCACGCCCAGTTCATCGGCGACGGCCTTGGCGATGTCCACGTCCACGCCGGCGGGCTGGTTGTCAGCGCCGAGGTATTCAAAGGGAGGGAACGCAGCGTTGGTCAGCATGACCAGTTCGCCGGCTTCCTTGATGCGATCCACCGCACCGGAACCGGAAGCGGGAGCGTCGGTCGCGTCGGCAGCAGCGTCGTCCGACGCGGCGGGA
>JAEYFO010000032.1 GCA_023402915.1 Bacillota bacterium
GACGTGAAGCCCGCCACATTGCCGGTATCCACCACCAGCTGCTGGCCGCTTTGCAGCTCATACTCCACCAGCTCGCCGTCGATCTCCGCAAAAGCGATGCCGCAGCCGCTCAGGCGCTGCATGATAAAGCCCTCGCCGCCGAACAGGCCGGCGCCCAGCTTTTTATTGAAATGGATGGACAGCTCTACGCCCGGTTCCGCCGCCAGGAACGCGCTCTTTTGCAGGATCACTTCCTGTCCCGGCGCAATGTTGAGCGCAAGAATTTTTCCGGGGAAGCTGGAGCCGAACGTGATCATGCCGTCGCCCTGCGCGGTATAGATGTTCTGGAATATGCTCTCGCCGGAAAAGGCTTTGGAAAACATCTTGCCAAGTCCGCCGCCGCGGGTCTCCATTTTCATGTTCGGGGTCATCCAGACCATGGAGCCGCGCTCCGTGATCATTTTTTCGCCGTCATTCAATTCGCACACAACGACCGGGAACACGCCGCCTTTGATTTCATATCGCATGAAAAGCCCTCCTATTACAATAGTTTTCCGAAATGGTTTTTCGATCCGTTTGGGTTGAAGTTCCAGCATCCATCCAGGCTTTTTCCGTCTTCTTTGATTGTTGAATCGTCACCTCCTCGACGCCGCTTGGGCAGACAAGGCGCACGACGGCGCGACTTCGAACGTTTCCGCACTGCCGCAAGCGCCGGTTCTATGGAAAGCCCCCGCAGAGACTCTTTTTTTTGTTTCGGCCGGCTTCGCCCCGACCGGTTTCGATTATCTGACGAGCAGGCTCTCGCCGGTCATCTCTTCGGGCTTTTTGAGGCCCATGATGTCCAGCAGCGTGGGCGCAAGATCGGCCAGACGGCCGCCTTCGCGCAGCTTGGCATGAACGTCCTTGTCGTTGACGTAGATCACGGGCACGGGATTGGTCGTATGCGCCGTGAAGGGCTCGCCGTCCGCCGGATCGATCATCTGCTCGGAGTTGCCGTGGTCAGCGGTGATGATGGCCGCGCCGCCGGTGGCCAGCACGGCCTTGATGACCTTGGCGGTGCATTCGTCCACAGCGTGAACAGCCTTTTCCGCCGCTTCCATCACGCCGGTATGGCCGACCATATCGGGGTTGGCGAAGTTGAGGATCATCACGTCGTACTTGCCGGACTCGATGCGCTCCACCGCCGCGTCCGCCACTTCATAGGCGCTCATCTCGGGCTTGAGGTCGTACGTCGCCACCTTCGGGGAGGGGATCAGCACGCGATCCTCGCCGGGGTTGGGGGCTTCCACGCCGCCGTTGAAGAAGAACGTCACGTGGGCGTACTTTTCGGTTTCCGCAATGCGCAGCTGGGTCTTGCCGTTCTTGGCAAGGTATTCGCCCAAAGTGTTCGAAAGGCTCTGGGGCTTATAGGCCACTTCCACGCCGGGGAAATCAAGGAACTTCACGTCGTACTGCGTCAGGCAAATATAGCGCAGCGGGAAATAGCCCTTTTTGCGCTCGAAGCCGGAGAATTCCGGATCGATGAACGCGCGGCTGATCTCGCGGGCGCGGTCGGGACGGAAATTGAAGAAAATCACGCTGTCGTTGGCGTCCACGGTGGCGGTGGGCTTGCCGTCGGTGAGGATGACGCGGGGCACGACGAATTCGTCCACCACGCCCTCGTCGTAGGAATGCTGCATGGCGCAAAGGGCGCACTCCTCCTCGATGCCCTCGCCGTAAGCCATGGCGGCATAGGCCTTTTCCACGCGCTCCCAGCGGTTGTCGCGATCCATGGCGTAGTAGCGGCCCATGACCGTGGCGATCTTGCCGAACTGGAGACGATCCATTTCGGCGAGGAGCTTTTCAATATAGCTCTTGCCGGAGGACGGGGGCACGTCGCGGCCGTCCATGAAGCAATGGACATACACCTGGGGCAGTCCGGCCTCCTTGGCAAGGCGCAGGAACGCGAAAAGATGCTCGATGTGGCTGTGAACGCCGCCGTCGGAGCAAAGGCCCATCAAATGGAGCTTCGAGCCGTTTTTCTTGACGTTTTCGATCGCGTCGAGAAATTCCTTTTTCCGGAAGAACTCGCCGTCCTCGATGGACTTGGTCACGCGGGTGAAATCCTGATAGACGATGCGGCCCGCGCCGATGTTGAGGTGTCCCACCTCGGAATTGCCCATCTGGCCCCGGGGCAGGCCCACGTCCATGCCGCTGGCGGCAATGGTGGTGTGGGGGTATTTTTTGATCAGTTCGGAAATATTCTTCACGCCGTCGGCCTTGATGGCGTTGCCTTCGGCGCTCTTGCGCACGCCGAACCCGTCGAGGATCAGCAGCGCAGTGATGGGTTTGGTCATGAGTGTTGCTCCTTTTCTTTTTGCGCGCAAATGCCAAAACCTGCGGAAGCCCCGCCCCACGACCCCTTGGCCCGAAGGGCGGGTTGGAGAGCGGAGCTTCGCTGATGGCCCGGCGCAAGACTGGTGCGCCGCAGAGAGCCGGCGCGCTTTTTCAAACGTCCGGCCGTTTCGCTGCGGCGGCTGCGGCTTTCGCCCGGTTGTAAATGCTTAGTAGTTGACGACCTTGGAGAAATCCTCCGCCTTGAGGGACGCGCCGCCGATGAGGCCGCCGTCGATCTCGGGCATGGCCATGAGCGCGGAAGCGTTCTTGGGGTTCATGGAGCCGCCGTACTGGATGCGGATGGCCGCAGCAGTCTCGGAGCCGAAGATCTTCTCAATGGTCTTGCGGATCACGCCGATGGTCTCGTTGGCTTCGTCGTTCGTGGCGGTCTTGCCGGTGCCGATGGCCCAGATGGGTTCATAGGCGATGACGACCTTCTTGGCCTGCTCGGCGGTCAGGCCGGCAAAGCCCTTTTCCACCTGGCTGGCAACGAACTGGTTCGTGATGCCCGCTTCGCGCTGCTCGAGGGTCTCGCCACAGCACATGATGGGCGTGAAGCCTTCTTCAAGGGCGACGGTGACCTTCTTGTTGACGGTCTCGTCGGTCTCGGCGAAGTACTGGCGGCGTTCGCTGTGGCCGATGATGATGTATTCCACGCCCAGCTCCTTGAGCATGGCGCAGGAGATCTCGCCGGTGTAAGCGCCCTTGGGGGCAAAATGCACGTTCTGCGCGCCGAGGTGGATGTTGCTGCCCTTGAGGGCTTCGCCCACGGCCTGCAGATCGGTGGCGGGGGTGCAGACGACGACGTCGCACTTGGCGTCAGCCACGAGGGGCTTGAGCGCGTTCACGAGCGCCACGCCCTCGGTGGGGGTCATGTTCATTTTCCAGTTGCCGGCGATGATAGGCTTACGCATGTTGGTTTCCTCCTGAAAATTCGTCTCAATATTGTCCTTTTATAAGCTTGGAAAAAAGCGTCCGGGGGAGCCTGGCGGCCAATGCCCCTCCCCCGGCGCACGGGGGCTGTGGTCGGTTTTTGCCGCGCCTTACTTGTCGTTGAGGGCCGCAACGCCGGGCAGCTCGATGCCTTCGAGGAACTCGAGGGACGCGCCGCCGCCGGTGGAGATATGGGTCACCTTGTCCTTGAAGCCCAGCTTCTTGATGGCGGAAGCGGAGTCGCCGCCGCCGATGATGGTCGTGCCGGAGCAATCGGCGCAGGCCTGCGCCACGGCGCGGGTGCCTTCGGCGTAGGTGGGCATTTCAAACACGCCCATGGGGCCGTTCCAGATGACGGTCTTGGCGGCGCGAACCACCTCGGCGTACATCTCGGCGGTCTTGGGGCCGATGTCCAGGCTCATCCAGCCTTCGGGGATCTCGCCGACGGGAACGATCTTGTGGGGCGCTTCTTCGGAGAAGGCTTCGGCCACATGGCAGTCCACGGGCAGCATGAGCTTCACGCCGCGCTCCTTGGCTTCCGCCATGAGCTCCTTGGCCAGCTCGAGGGAATCCACGTCCACCAGAGACTGCTGCATGTTGTAGCCCATGGCCGCGTTGAAGGTGTTGGCCATGCCGCCGCCAATGACGAGGGAATCGCACTTGGAGAGCAGGTTTTTGATGACGCCGATCTTGTCGGAGACCTTGGCGCCGCCCAGGATGGCGACGAAGGGACGCTCCGGATGCTCGAGCGCGCCGCCCATGACGGTCAGTTCCTTTTCAAGCAGATACCCGGCCACGGCGGGGATATACGCCGCAACGCCCGCGGTGGACGCATGGGCGCGGTGGGACGTGCCGAACGCGTCGAGCACGAAAATGTCGGCCAGAGAAGCCAGCTTCTTGGCAAATTCGGGATCGTTCTTGGTCTCTTCCTTGTGGAAGCGGACGTTTTCGAGCAGGACGATCTCGCCGTCCTTCATTTCGGAAACGGCCTTGTGGGCGGATTCGCCGATGACGTCGGAAGCGAACACGATCTTCACGTCGGGCAGCAGCTCTTTGAGCTTCTTGGCCACGGGCGCGAGAGAGAAATCGGGGTTGACTTCGCCCTTGGGACGGCCCAGATGGGAGCAGAGGATCACCTTGGCCTGATGGTCGAGCAGATAGCGGATCGTGGGCAGGGCCGCGACGATGCGCTTGTCGTCGGTGACGTTCTTTTCTGCGTCGAGCGGGACGTTGAAGTCCACGCGCACCAGGACGCGCTTGCCGGATACGTTGATATCCTCAATCGTCTTTTTGTTCATGATGGATTTCCTCCTGTCGTTTGTTCTAAGAGGGGACAAACTTCGCTGCCGGGCAGAGCGCGCCCCGCCGGGCAGAATTGGCAATGCGTTGCGGCGGAACGCCGGGCGAACCACCCGCTCCGGCTTCCATCCGGCTCTATTTTACCACAGCAAAAAGCAATAGAAAAGCCTTGTGAAACGAGAAATCGATGTTTTTGACAGTTTTTTAACGCTTTTGAAACCATTTTATTTTTACGCGGCGCTGTTCTTCTGTTTTTCCAAAGTATTTTCAAAGAGGAACGCGGCCCGCTTTTCCGTTTTGCAAACGGCGTTTTCCGTCCTGCAAGCTTTCCGCGCTTTCCAAAATTCGCTCTTTCCGGCAAATAGAAAAAGAAGCGTTTCCGCTTCTTTCTGTCTCCGTTGCTTTTCTTTCTTACTTATTTCCCTCCGAAACCGCCACCAGCACCGCGCCCGCTCCCTCTCCCGGCTCGACCGTGCAGCCCATGGCCGTCAGCGCATCGAACAGGCCTTCTTTCTGCGCGTCCGTCAGATCGCACAGCAGGCCGTAGGCTCCGTCCTGTTCTTCATAGGAAAAGCCGAGACCGCAGCCGGCGACGTATCCCTCCGTCACAGCGTAAACAGCCGCCGCGTCCTTGCCCTCCGGAGGCAGCACCCGCACGATGCACGCCGCGCTTTCCGGCGCGTCCACCACGGCCGCCGGCGCGTCCTCCAGCGAAAACGCGGCGATCTGCGGCTCGCCCTCCATGGGTTCCGCCGGTTCGCCCGCTTCGCCGTCCAGTTCCGCAGAGAAAAGCTGCGGCTCCTCCGCGCGGACGCGGGCGCGCCCCTCTTCCGCCGCCGCTTCCTGCTGCGCGGGGGCGGGAGCAGCGGCGTTGTTTTTCAAAAGAGCG
>JAEYFO010000069.1 GCA_023402915.1 Bacillota bacterium
AGTCAGATTGCTAGCGGCCTCAAGGGGAAGCACATCACCATCAATGGCGTTCCCGGAAACGCGCTGGGCGCGTATCTTGACGGCTGCACCATCACCGTCAACGGCAGCGCGCAGGACGCGCTGGGCGACACCATGAACGCCGGAACGATCTATATCAAGGGCGACTGCGGCGACGCGGCGGGCTACGGGATGCGCGGCGGGAAGATCTTCATCCACGGCAACGTGGGCTACCGCGCCGGCATCCACATGAAAGCCTATCAGGAGCACAAGCCCGTCATCGTCGTGGGCGGCAAGGCGGGCAGCTTCCTTGGAGAATATCAGGCGGGCGGCACGATCGTCGTGCTCGGCATGGGAAAAGACGACCGGCCCGTGGTCGGCAATTTCTGCGGCACGGGCATGCACGGCGGCAAGATGTTCCTGCGGATGGACGAGCTTCCCAAAGACCTGCCGGCGCAGGTGTGCGCGGCGAAGGCCACGGCAGAGGACATGGAGGAGATTCGCCCCTATCTCGAAGAATTCTGCGCCGCGTTCGGCGATTCCATCGACGACGTGACGGCGGGAACGTTCTACGTCCTCAGCCCCAACACACTGAACCCCTACAAGCAGCTCTACACCCATCATTGATCGATGCGCCCCGGCGCGGTCGGGAGGAATTATGGATTACACAGTAAAAGAGGTTTTGCAATTTGCGGCGGACAACGACGTCAAGTTCGTCAAGCTGGCGTTTTGCAGCCTCATGGGCGTGCAGAAAAACATTTCCATCGTGGCGGAGGAGCTTCCGCGCGCCTTTGAAAGCGGAATTTCCTTCGATGCGTCCGCGGTGACAGGCTTTGGCAGCCCGGAAGATTCCGACCTGCTGCTCGTGCCCGATCCGGCGACGCTGTCCATTCTGCCCTGGCGGCCCCAGCAGGGGCGGGTGGCGCGGCTGTTCTGCGACGTGCGCAGGCCGGACGGAAGCGCCTTTGAGGGGGACGGCCGTCAGATCGTCCGCCGGGCGGAGGCGCGGGCTGCGTCCATGGGCTACGCCTGCCAGATCGGCTCGGAATGCGAGTTTTATCTGTTCGAGTTGGACGAAAAGGGAAAGCCCACCCATGTTCCCCAGGACAACGCCGGATACTGCGACGTGGCTCCGGCCGACCGGGCGGAAAACGTCCGGCGGGATATTTGCCTGACGCTCGAGCAGATGGGCATCGAGCCGGAAAGCTCCCATCACGAGCAGGGCCCGGGACAAAACGAAGTGGATTTCCGCTATGCGTCCCCGCTTCGGGCGGCCGACCGGTTCACGGCGTTCAAGTCCGTGGTCAAGTCTGTCGCCGCGCGAAACGGGCTGCACGCTTCCTTCATGCCAAAGCCCCTGCGCGACAAGAGCGGCAGCGGCCTGCACGTCAACCTTTCCCTCCTCAGGGACGGCGTGAACCTGACGGGGGAGATCGGCGAGGGGAAGGACAATGCGCCGTCGGCGTTTCTGGCGGGTATCCTGAAATACATCCCGGAGATCACGCTGTTTTTGAACCCCATCACCAATTCCTACAGCCGCTTTGGCCGCTATGAAGCCCCCCGGCACATCGCCTGGGGCTACCGGAACCGTTCCGTGCTGGTGCGCATTCCCGCCACGGACGGCGCCTATTCCAGAATGGAGATCCGCTCGCCCGACGGCGCGTGCAACCCCTACCTTGCCTATGCGCTGCTGATGCACGCGGGGCTTTCCGGCATCGAGGAGGGATTGACGCTCTGCGCGGCGGAACGGCGCAATCTGTTTGAAATTTCCGAAAGCGCCCCGGCGCGCCTGCCGGAGACCTTTGGCGAGGCGCTTGAACGGGCAAAGGGGAGCGCACTTTTGAAAAAAGTGCTTCCCGACCCGGTGCTTTCAGCCTATTTTTCCAACAAAGAGGAAGAATGGGAGCGCTTCATGCAGGCGGATCACCGGCCCACGTGGGAAGACAAACGCTACTTTGAAAAAATCTGACGCGCCGCAGGGAAGCGGCAGAACCGGACGGGGAGGCAGGCCGTGGAAAGCGCATTGATCGTTTGCAGCTCGGACAAGGGCGTCGAGTTCTACAGCCAGCTCCTTCGCGCAGCCGGGATCGCAGAGCTTTCCGGCGTCAAAAACGGCGCGCAGGCCCGGCGCTGCTTCATCGACAACGACTATGACGTCGTGCTGGTCCATGCGCCATTGATGGACGAATACGGCACGGAAGCGGCCGTTGCGGCGGCGGAGCGCACCAGCGCGGGCGTGCTGCTGGTGGTCAAAAACGAGATGGCGGACGAAACGGCGGCCAAGGTCGAGGACGACGGCGTGATCGTGATCGGCTGGCCGATTTTGAAGCCGGTGTTTCATCAGGCGCTCAAGATCGCTGCGGCTTCCCGGCGCAGGATGCTGGGACTCAAGAGCAAAAACGTTCAGCTTCAGCGGCAGATCGAAGATATGCGCGCCGTCGACCGGGCCAAATGCGTCCTGATCGAGCGGCGGCACATGAGCGAGGCGCAGGCGCACCGCTTCATTGAAAAACAGGCCATGGACAAGCGCCTTAGCAAACGCGAGGTGGCCGAAGAGATCCTCCGGACGGACGGCGCGTGAGCGCCGGGGCAGGCTCCGGGATTTTATCGAGAACAACGGGAGAAGCACGGCAAAACCGGCGCTTCTTTCCTGTGTAAATATCGCCAATTTTTTGAAGGAGAAACAACCATGGAGCAGAAAGCCTATCTTGTGCTGGAAAACGGACAGGTGTTTGAAGGGCGGCGTTTTGGCGCGAGCGGGGAAGTGACCGGCGAGCTGGTTTTCACGACCGCAATGACCGGCTATCTCGAAACCATCACCGATCCGAGCTATTGCGGCCAAATCGTCATGCAGACGTTCCCTCTCATCGGCAATTATGGCGTAATTCCCGCTGATTTTGAGAGCAGCAGCCCGATCCTCTCTGCTTATATTGTTCGTGAATGGTGTCAGGAACCCTCCAATTTCCGCTGCGAGGGCAATCTTGACACCTTTTTTAAGGCAAAGCGGATCGTCGGCCTCTGTGGCGTGGACACCCGCCGGCTGACGAAGATCATCCGCGAGCAGGGCGTCATGAACGCAAAGATCCTTTCCGCGCCGCCGGAGGATCAGGCGGTTTTTGAACAGATCAAGGCCTATCGCGTGGAGAACGCGGTGGAGCGGGCCAGCTGCAGGGAACCGAGCGTGCTTTCGGAAGAAGACCCGAAGCATCGCGTGGTGCTCTGGGACTTCGGCGCAAAGGAGAACATCGCCCGCGAACTGGCGAAGCGGGGCTGCGAAGTGATCCGCGTGCCCGCCTCCTTCACCGCGGAGCAGATCCTTGCCTTCCGGCCGGACGGCGTCATGCTCTCCAACGGCCCCGGCGATCCGGCGGACAACACCGGCATCATCGAGGAGCTGAAAAAGCTCTGCGAAGCGAAGCTGCCACTCTTTGGCATCTGCCTTGGGCACCAGCTGCTGGCCCTCTCTCAGGGCGCAAAGACCACGAAGCTCAAATACGGCCACCGCGGCGCGAACCAGCC
>JAEYFO010000086.1 GCA_023402915.1 Bacillota bacterium
TAAGCGGGCGCTGGCGGAAAAACCATCCGGGGAAAAACGTCAAAAGCCAAAAGCAAAAAACGGCAGCAGCTGTCCGGCAGGCTGTCGTTTTTGTTTGGGGGAAACATTGTGTCCGCGTCGAGCAGCCGCAATCCCCCGGTCGGAGTACACGGCGCGCTGCGGGCGGTGCTTGCCAACGGAAAGCGGTCTGCGCCGAATAGGCGCGAGCCACGTTCCCCCTTCTGGGGTGCGCGACTTGCCGGGACGTTTTCCCTTTTTGGCGCACACAGCACCCCTGCGGGGCACGCAGCACCCCTGCGGGGCACGCAGCAGGAACCGTATGCGCCCTTGTCAACGGAGAAGTGCATCGGGCGAAACCGCGCGCTTTGGTGCAGAGAGTTCAAAAACCGGCAGGAAAAAACCTTTTGGGACAGGTTTTCCCCAGTCAATCCACAAAACAACCTGTGGATAAGTGGATAAAATCCGTGGAAAACCTGGGGAAAACCGGCTCAATCCAGCGGGGAATCGGGCAAAAGCTCACCGACGGGACAGACCGTCAGGCCGCGCTCCCGCAGCCCGGAAAGGAGTTCCGGCAGGGCTTTGGCCGTGTCCGGCAAGGGATGCATGAGAATAATGTCGCCTGCTTTGGGATCGCGAAAGACCCGGCGCAGCGTGGCCTCAGCGCCTTCGCGCCGCCAGTCGATGGTGTCGATGCTCCAAAGGTAGACCACCATGCCCAGCTCCTGCGCGGCGCGGAGACTTTCTTCGTCATAGTCGCCGGAGGGCGGCGTGAACAGCGTCGTGTGCATGCCGACGATGCGAAAAACCGTTTCGTCGGCGCGGCTGATGTCCTCCTGAACCTGCGCGGCGGAAAGGGCGCTGTAGTTTTTGTGATAGTAGCCGTGAAGCCCCAGCTCGTGCCCGGCTTCGGCGATGCGACGCAGATCGTCCGGATGGGAATCTGCCCATTCACCCAGAATGTTGAAGGTGATCGTTACGCCTGCCTCTTCCATAGTCTGGAGCATTTCCGGCAGGGTTTCCTGCCCCCAGGCCACGTTGCAGGCGATGGCGATCCGGCCGGTGGTGGTGATGCCTGTGCGATAGGGTTCGTCCGGCTGTCCGGAAAACACAGGCAGTGCGGCGCTTTGGCGAAGGACGGCGGCCCCGGAAACCAGAAGCGCGGCGCACAGCAGCAGCGACAGCGGGCTTTCCCAAAGAAAACGCACAAGGGCCTGTTTGGGAGATTTTGGGGAAGGCGCTGCGGCAGGGCGCGGACGGATCAAAGAACAAAACCGGGAAAAACGGCTGGAATGAGAAGGCATGCTGCGTCTCCTTTCGCCGCCGGAGCGGCAGGGTTCGATGCTAACACCCTATGAAGCCGCAGGCTGTCTCATACCGGCAAAAACGTCCGCCGCGTTCAGCGGGTCAGCCGTTCGAATTCCTCGACCATCTGTGCCGCGTCCTTTCCGGCGGCCAGAAACACATAGGGGCCGCTCTGCGCCGTTGCGGGCGAACGGGCCAGCGCGTATTGTTCGGCAGAGGCGGAAGCAAAGCGCTCTGCAAACGCAAGCGCCCCTTCCCGCAGAGCCTGTTCCGCCTGCGCAGCGCCGGACTGCTCCTTGACTTTGACGACGGCGATGAGGATGACTTCCTCGTCGCTTTCACCCTCGCGGACGTCCCAGGCTTCCAGCTCGCCGGTGTCAAGGCCGTAGCGTTCGCCGATGAGATCTTCGGACAGCGCGCCCACTTTGGTCACGTGAAATTTTTTGACCAGCTGATCGGCCAGTTCGGACGGTTCGATGTTGGTGTTTCCGCCGGTGCAGCCGCAAAAAAGCAGCAGCGCAGAAAGAAGAATGGGGAGCAAAGCGTGTTTTTTCATGAAAGCGCCTCCTGTGCGGCAAAGGTTTTCCGTTAGGATGCGGCGCAGAAGAGGAAAGCATACGTTCCGGAATTTCCAAAAATAAAAAAGCGCGTCCTGCGCCCGTGAAAGTGTTTCAAAAAATGATCGTGGAAAATTCGGAAAATAAAAAAGCGGCGGAAAGGGGCGCCGCAGGAAAAGCAAAAATGGAGCAAACATGAAATGTTGAAATTGTCTGCTTTTTTGATAAAACCGCCTCGCCTCTCCCATACAACCGGAAGAGGGGAAGTCGATCAGACGCATTGCGCGCCGCGCGTCCCTGCAAAACAGCGGGAAAAACGCCGTGGAAAAATTGTGGAACACATCGGACGGGCGACTGGAAATTTTTGAAAACAGACCGCAGCTGCTGTCCTTTGGGCAAACAAAACTTCCCGCCGCCGGGCGAGGGGAGCGCCGCGGCAAAACGGGTTTACTGAAAATCCAGATGAAAAAAGAGGGCCCGGTCAGGAAAGATGATAGCGCGCCTTGATGAGCTCGCGGGCCAGTTCCATGTCGTGCAGGGCTTCTTCCGGCCATTCGCTTTCGCCGGTCCCGGCGGGATGGATCACGCGGCGGAGAAGCTCGTCGGGCGCGATCTCCAGCACGTCGGCCAGAACGAACAGTTTGTTTACAGTGACGCTCGATTCCGCTTTTTCAATGCGGGCGAGGGTTTTGGCGGAAATGCCGACAAGGCGGGCCAACTCGTCGATGGTATAACCGGCCTGCTTGCGCAGGGTGCGTAGGGTCGATCCCAGCTTTTTGAGGGCGGCGGAGCGGGAAATGGGAGCATCGCTGGACTTCATGGCGGATAATTCCTTTCTAAAGCGGTTTGTAAACGGGCGAAATTCCAAAAAGTAAGGCTCTACGAAATTGCGGGATAGAGAAGCTGAGATTCACAGAACTTAGAAATATTATAACAAGATAAGACAGGCATGTACACTGATTTCAAAAATATTTTTGAAATTTTTTGGAAAAAACGGGTGAAAATCAGAGGTTTTTTAGAAATTACGGTCACAAAATTGAGAATGGGCTTTCAAAGGGAAGTATGCTGCGGCTTTACAAAACGCGGGGCCATGGATATAATCGGAAAAAGAACGGCGGAGGAGGAAAGAACAGGCCATGCGAGTCATTGTTTATGACGCGACGCTGCGCGAGGGCGCGCAGGGGGCGGGCGCGGCGTTTACCATCGAGGATAAGCTGCGCATCGTCGAAATGCTGGACGATCTGGGCGCGGATTATATCGAAGTGGGCAACCCCGGCTCCAATCCCAAGGATGCCGAGCTGTATGCGCTGCTGGCAGAGCATCCGCCCAGGCACGCCAGGCTGGCGGCCTTTGGTTCCACGGCGCGGGTGGGCGAAGCGCCGGAAAACGACGCAAATCTTGCGGCGCTTTTGAAAACGGGCGCGCCCGTGACGGCCATTTTCGGAAAAAGCTGGGACTTTCACGTGCGGGAAGTGCTGCGCACCACGGAAGAAGAGAACCTCCGTCTGATCGAAGAGTCCGTCCGTTTTCTCAAGGCGCAGGGCCGCGAAGTGGTCTATGACGCGGAGCATTTTTTCGACGGCTGCAAGCACAACCGGGACTACGCCCTTTCCACCATCCGGGCGGCGGAGCGGGGCGGCGCGGACTGGATCTGCCTTTGCGATACGAACGGCGGCGCCATGCTCCACGAGATCGACGAGCTGACCCGTCTGGCCTGCCGGACGGTGAGCGTG
>JAEYFO010000207.1 GCA_023402915.1 Bacillota bacterium
GGAGTATACGCTGGTGGAAATGTGATCGAAAAAAACGCTTCCTCAGAAGGAACGACAAGACGTTCCAGAATTTACTGCGTAAAAATTGAATTGACAAAATGATGGAAAATAGATAAAATAAAACAAAAATGAGATAAAAAATAAAGACGACAAGAAAAAAACGGCCTGAATCCAACCGAAGGACAGATTTTTCCACTCTGACACCCGCCAACTCTGCTGCCTGACGATCGGCTGAACCGCCGGAGCGATTCCGGCGTTTGCATTCCGGCGCAGACAGAACCGTTCGGCTACATCCGTGCCGGAGGCTTTTGTCCGTGCCGGGCAATCAACAACACGGGAGGAAAAAACGATGGCAATCCGGGAATTTACCATTGCTTCCGCGAACGGTCGCGACACGCTCAAGGGCTGGACCTATACGCCTTTGGACAAGCCCAAGGGGATCATTCAGCTGGTGCACGGCTTCGGCGAACATTCCCGCCGGTATCTGCACATGATCGGCCTGTTCCAGGAGGCAGGCTATGTGGTCTATGCCGACGACCACATTGGACACGGGAAAACCGGATATGACTCCGGCACGCTGGGCGATCCGGGCACCAGCGGGCTGGACGGATACCGGACCTATCTCGACGACGAAAAACAGGTACACGATCTGGCGGTGAAGGAATTCCCCGGCATCCCCTTCCTGATGTTCGGCCACAGCTGGGGCTCCATGATCGCCCGCGGCTACGCGGCGCTCTACGGGGAAGATCTGGCGGGAGTGTGCCTGTGCGGCGTGGTTTCGGGCATGAAGGGCTGCGAGATCATGATCCACGACAAGGAATTTGAAAATGTCATCGCCAGCGGTCAGGGCGCTCAGCGCGGCGGAGACTGGATGGCCAAGTGCTTTGTGGACATGGACGAACGCTTTGACGACGGCGTGGCCAACGGCTGGATCTGCGACGATCCGCGGGTGGTGGCCGACCATGCGGCCGATCCGTTCAACTGCTTTGATCCCACCGTACAGCTGCTCTACGATCTGGTCAAACTTTCCGGCGTGATCGAGGCGGACGACTGGGCGAAGCAGGTGCCCGCACACGTTCCCGCCTATCTGATCGCAGGCGATTGCGACCCCTGCGGCAATTACGGCGAAGGGCTGTACCATGTGGCCAACATGCTCATCGAAACGGGCCATAAGGCCACGGTGAAGGCCTATAGCGGCTGGCGGCACGAGATCCACAACTGCCGCGAGATCCGCGACGAAGTGGTGCAGGGCATCGTGGACTTCTTCGACGGCGCGATCAAATAAGCTCCGGCATGGGCGGCGCTCCTTTTCGGGCGCTGTATAGGGACAAAAAGCCAAAAGGAGACAGCGTTTTTGCTGCCTCCTTTTTTGTGGGCATATGTGATCTCATACGATCTCCTGTTCGAGCGCATCGAATTCCGGCGTGGAGAAAAAGCAGCCCAGCGTCAGATCCAGACCGTCGCACAGCTTTTTGATGGTCAAAATGGAAACATCTCTGCGCCGCTCGTCCAGCAGGCTGTAAACCGTGGAAGGGGTCACGCCCGAAAGATTGGCCAGCTCATTGGGGCGAATGCCCCGTTCTTTGCAGAGCGCACGAATGCGCCGCGCCACAGCATCCTTGACAGTCATCACGCCACCTCGCAAAAAGCATAAAAAATAAAACGCAACCGCGTATACGCACTTGCGTAATTTTGGCGAGTGACCTATACTTAATTTGACGGATACTGTCCGAAAAACAAAGGAGGGGGAAAGTTGATGAAGAGGGTGTTTCTGGTTTTGCTGGCGGCGACGGTGCTGCTTTGCGCGTGCGGCGCACGGGAAGCCTTTGCATGGGACGATGTTGAAATGAGCGGTGTGCTGCCGCGAACGAAGTCCACGCGGGGAAAATTCTGGCAAAACGACGAAAGCAATCTGGTGCTGGAAGTGGAAGGTGTTTCTCAAAACGATTACGGAGACTACCTTTCTTCCTGCAAAGAACAGGGATTCACGGTGGAAGGGGAAACAAGCGGCAGTTCCTATGAAGCGTACAACCGGGAGGGATATAAGCTGCGCCTGTCCTACTGGGAAAGCAAGAAAAGGCTGAGCATTTATTTGGATGCGCCCATGGAAATGGGTACGCTCCAATGGCCCAAGAGCGACATTGCGGCATTGTTGCCCGTTCCGCAGTCCACGGTGGGGAAAACCAGGCGGGAAGGGGAAGATGGCTTTGCGGTGTATGTCGGAGACACTTCCCAGGAGGAATTTCGAGCGTATGCCGACGCTTGCGCAGAGCGCGGCTTCACAGCCGGCTATCAGCGCGGCGACGACTATTATTATGCGGACAACGCGGAGGGCTTCCATCTCGATTTGCGCTATGAAGGGAACCGGGTGATGCTCCTTGAGATCGATGCGCCGGAGCAGGGAAGCGTACAGAATGATGTGTCGATCTTCGAGCAGGAAACGCCGGGAGAGTTGGAAGAACCGGAAGCGACAGAGGTTCCGGAAGAGCCGCAGCCAACGGAAGCGGCCACGCCGGAACCGACGCCGGAGCTCACGCCGGAACCGGAACAGCCCAGGCTGGTCAACGGGATGCGGCCGGAGTTCAAAGAGGCGAGGGACAGCTATGAAGCGTTTTTTGACGACTACTGCGACTTCATGAAAAAACTTGACAGAGCGGACAGCGTTTCGGCGGAAATGCTTACGGAGTACCTGGAGTATCTGGACAACTATACGGACGCGATGGAAAAGCTGGAGGCGTGGGATTCGGGGGACATGAACGATGCGGAGTGGTCGTATTATCTTAAAGTCATGACCAGAATCAACGAGAAACTGATGAGCGTGGCGGACTGAGAGAGTTCCCAAAAAAGACAAAACAAAAAGACAGGGAGAACTTCTCTCTGTCTTTTTGCGTGTCCGGGCGATTTTCGGAAATTTCCGGGCTATGGCTTTACTGAACGGCTTTTGCGCGCAAATTCGATCAGGAAAAAATCAAATCGGGCGCGTTCACAGCCGGGTGCAGGCCGAATCGAGCGCCAATTCAATCAGATAGCCCGCCAAACTGGAGCGAATTGCACCAAACAGGCGCCAACAGCGCCACGCCGGACGGCTTCCCGAATCGCCCTTGCCGCGCGGCTGCTTGCGGACTTACAGCCTGGCGAGGACTTCCGTTTCAAAGAAGGAAGGGGCGGTATCGGGCGTGACGGCAAAATATTCGCCGTCGAGCGAGACGCACACGCCGTTTTCCTGGCAGTGGCCGGTGCAGAACGAGGCGGCCAGCTCCACCTTGTCCGAAACGTTTTTTTCGGCGATGAGGGTCTGGAGCTGTTCCATGACATGGGGCGCGCCCTTGAGATGGCAGGCGCTTCCGACGCAGACAGTAAGTTTCATGGCAGAGTACCTCACAAGCATAGTTGTTGAAGGGAAAGGTCAGGCCGCCTGAGCAGCCTTCTTTTCAAGGGAGCGGTTGCGGAAATACAGCGCGATGTCCGTGCAGACCATCGTGATGTTGGGGAAATAGAACCAGAACGCCAGATTATAGGTCTGGGTCAGGCACTTGGAGACGATGCCGCACACGTAGCCAAAGGCGATGAAGCACATGAACAGCAGGCTTTTGCCCTTGGTGGAACGGGAGCGGACAGAGCGCACGATGGACAACGGCCAGGAAAGACCGAAGCAAATGATCATCAGTGTTTCAAAAAGGCTGGCGAAATTCATTGAAGTAGTTCTCCGTAACGATCGAAAATTGCGTGCCGCGGCGCGCGGGGACGCGGAAGGACGGAAGAAGCGTCCCCGGCTGCGGCGGGAGTGTCTTTTGGAAAGTGCGTCCGCCCAATGTCCGGCGCCGCCCGTATAGGCTGTGCAGGCGCACACAGGGCGCAGCGCGTTTTGGAATGCCGCACAAGAAAGAAGTTTGACAGAAAAAGCGTTCTGGCAGGTTTTTCCAAGCAGCTTTCTCAAAAAAGAAACGGGGCGCGGCTTCCGGCGAACTTCACAGTTAGCGGTTGCGGTGGTAATCGGGCAGCAGACGGGGGGAGACCATGTCGCTGTGGATGCCCGCTTCGTCCAGCTCCCTGGCGTAAGCGTCCACATGGGAGAGGGTCAGCGCGCCGAGGGACACGTCTTTGGACTTTTCAGAGGCGTTCTTGCCGGCGTTGCGGCCGAACACGATGATGTCCAGCAGGGAGTTGCCCATCAGGCGGTTGCGGCCGTGGATGCCTCCGACGGCTTCGCCCGCGACGAAAAGGTTTTCAATGCCGCTCTGGCCGTCGTCCGTGATGTCGATGCCGCCGTTTTGATAGTGCAGCGTCGGATAGACCAAAATGGGCTCCTTGCGGATGTCGATGCCGTATTTGCCGAACATGCGCATCATGGCGGGGATGCGCTTTTCGATGGTGCCTTCGCCGCCCTTGAGCTCGATCATGGGGGTGTCCAGCCACACGCCCACGCCCTCGGGGGTCTTGACGCCCTTGCCGCGGGTGGAGCACTCGCGGATGATGGACGCGGCGGACACGTCGCGGGTCTCGAGGGGATGCATGAAGGCTTCGCCATCCACGTTGATGAGCTTTGCGCCCAGCGAACGGACCTTTCCGTCACCAGCGCGCCGAAGATCTGCTCGGGATAGGCCGCGCCGGTGGGATGATACTGAAGCGTGTCGGCGTAGAGCAGCCTGGCTCCCGCGCGGTAGGCCAGCACGAGGCCGTCCGCTGTCGCGCCGTAGTGGTTGGACGTGGGGAAGCCCTGATAGTGCAGCCGTCCTGCGCCGCCGGTGGCGATGATGACGGTCTTGGCGCGGGCGATGAGGATCTCCTTCGTCTCCATGTTCAGCAGCACTGCGCCGGCAGCCCTGCCGTTTTCGTCGAGGATCAGCTCGATGGCGGCGGTGAAGTCCACCACGGGGATCTGGCGGTTGAGCACTTCGTCGCGCAGCGTGCGCATGATCTCCGCGCCGGAATAGTCCTTGGCCGCGTGCATGCGTTTGCGGGACGTGCCGCCGCCGTGGGTGGTGATCATGGTGCCGTCCGGCTCCTTGTCAAATTCCACGCCCAGATCGTTGAGCCACTGGATAGCTTCGGGCGCTTCTGTGACGAGCTTATAGAGCAGCTCGGGCTTTGCGGCGAAATGGCCGCCGCCGAACGCGTCGAGATAGTGGATGGCGGGGGAATCGTTGGGCTTGTCGGCCGCCTGGATGCCGCCTTCGGCCATCATGGTGTTGGCGTCGCCCAGGCGGAGCTTGGTGACGATCATGGCCTTTGCGCCGTTGTTGTCGGCTTCAATGGCCGCAGAAGCGCCGGCGCCGCCGCCGCCGATGATCAGCACGTCCACGTCGTAATCCACCCGGGAGAGGTCGATCTCGGCGGGATCGACGCGGCTGTTGGCCTGCAACAGGGCGGCCAGCTCCAGCGGCACCTTTTCTCCCTTGTTGGGGCCGGCGGAAAGGACGGCAAATTCCTTTTCCTTGTAGTCGGGATGATAGGTCTTGAGGAGGAGATCCTTTTCCTCCGCGGTCATCCTGCGGGGCTCGAGGCTCGCGTTGGCTTCGCGGGCCGCTTCCACCTTTTTGAGGGATTCGCGCATTTCTTCGGGATACATGGGCTTCCTCCTTATTTCTCGATCTCGCGATGGTTATAAAGCTCTTTCATCTCCTCGATGGGCTTTTTCATCAGGCTCTCGAGAAGGTCCTTGAAGTCGCCGCGCTCGATTTCGGTCACGCGCTCGGCAAGGTGTCCGCACTTGGGCGCGATGTACTTGCCGTTGAGACGGCGGGCCAGCATGGCCACCTGCGGATGGGAGATGCCGGCGGGGCAGCGGGAGGAGCACACGCCGCACATGACGCAGTCGAAGGACTCCTCGGCGCACTTTTCGTATTCGCCGCGCTGGGCGTAGGCGATGTACTGCATCACGTTCAGC
>JAEYFO010000076.1 GCA_023402915.1 Bacillota bacterium
CGGGAGCGGTGCGTACGTCCGCTCGCAGCAGAAAAAGGGAATGCAGAATCAAAAAAGGCGCTTGCGCCAAAGGGAAGGAGAATTTTCACAATGAAAAAACGCATCCTGTCGTTTGCGCTGGCCGTAATGCTGGCGTTGAGCGTCCTGTCCGCTCTGGCCTATACGGAGACGCAGGAACTGACCTGGGGGACGGCGAACCGCAACACCCGCCTTTACGAGTGGGATTCCACCAAGGCCGACGTGCTCACGACGGTGAAGATCGGCCGGGAAATGGTCTTTCTCTGGGAGACGGAGAATTACTATTACGTGGCCTACGGCAACTACTGCGGCTATGTGCAGAAAAAACATGTCGATCCTTATACCGATGTGGTCAGCGCCGGTGAATTCATCCAGACAGATCGGGCGACCCGCCTGTACAAAACCAATTCCACCAAGAAGGGATCCATCGCCAAAGTCAGCAAGGGCGAATGGTTGCTCCTGATCTCTGAAACCGAAAATTACTACCGGGTGGCGCGGGAAAACCGGGTGGGCTATGTGCTCAAAAAGTATACCAGCAGGATGGTGCAGCCCATCGGACTCCATGAGGTGGTCAACACCGTCTATACGACCGCTGACGGAAAGAGCTCCATGGAGATCGGCGAGACCAGCGAAGGCGATGTCTACCTCTATCTGGAGTACAACAATGGCCGCAGCGAGTGGTACGGCGAGCTGATCAACGTGGATTCGGAGAACGAGTACGGCTTGAAGGCGACCTTTAAGCGGGACTCGGACGGCAGCACGATCCTGGTGGAATGGAGCGGCCGCGAGTCGATGGATTTTCCCGAGGTGTTCCGTGGCAAGGGCACCCAGGGCCTGCCCAGCGGCATGTTTACGGACTATCTCTACGACTATATGCTCACGGGAACCAACTAAACAGAGACTTCCACAAGAAAGACCGGCGGTGCAGCATCGCCGGTCTTTTCCATGCGCTTTAGAGAAAAACGCGCTGCTTCTATATGCCCTTGGACCGTGCGCCGCCCGGCAGGCGGTGTGAAACGCCTGAAAGGGAGCTGTCTTTTGAAAACAGGCGGCCGCAGCGCGCAGGGGAAAAGCGAGGGGAACCCTTGGCAGTGGAAGGAGAGAAAACGAGGTTAGGTTTTGTCGGTGCAAAGCTGCTGCCGAAACACCACGACGGCCAAAAGCAGTAGCACGACCCCATAGCCGATCACCCACCACAGGTGCGGAAACAGGCCGGAAAGCTGTCCGCAAAGGGCTGCGCGCCCCGCTTCCACCGCATGATAGAAGGGAAGCAGGCCGGCGATGGCCTCAAATGCGCCGCCGATGAGCGAAAGGTCGAACCACGTCCCGGACAGCCAGGCGGAAAGGTTCGTCAACAGCGCGCCGCAAACGCCGCCCACCTGCCTGTCGTTGAACAGACTGCCGCAGATCAGCCCCAAAGCGATAAACACTACGTCCGCCGGGAGCAGCACGACCAGCGTCAAAAGCACGTTGAGCGTGACTGGCAGCCCCAGCGCGAACGCCGCGATAAAGCACACCAGCGACTGCGCCGCGGCCATGGGCAGCAGCGGCAGCAGATAGCCGAGAATGAAATCGCTCGCCCGCAGCGGGGCGGAACGCAGCCGGAGCATCAGCGCGCTTGAGCGGTCCTTTGCGATCAGCAGGCCGGAAAACAGCGACAAAAACGACAGCCCGAACACGGCGACGCCGGGCGTCAGCCGGTCTATGGAAAAGAGCGCCACCGGAACATGGGACTGAATGGCCGAAAGCAGCAGAAGGATCACCAGCGGAAAGCCCAGCCCGAAAAAGAGCGTCAGCTTGTCGCGCAACATTTCTTTGCCGTTTCGCACGGAAAACGCCAGCAGTTTCATCGATCCACTCCCCCTTCTCCTGCGAGCGCCAGGAAGCAGTCCTCAAACGTGGCCGTATTCGTCTGGCGCATGAGTGCTTCCGCCGTGCCCATTGCGGTCAGCCTGCCGCCGGAAAGAATGCCGATCCGGTCGGAAAGCGCCTGCGCTTCTTCCATGTAATGGGTCGTGAGGATGATCGTCACCGAACCGTGCAGCGATTCAACGGTTTTCCAAAGCTCCCGCCGCGCCAGAACGTCCAGCCCCAGCGTCGGTTCATCCAAAAACAGCACCTTCGGCTTGCTGATGAGCGCCAGCGCAATGCTCAGCCGCCGCTGCCAGCCGCCGGAAAGGACCTTCGCCCGGTCGTGGGCGATCTGCTCCATGTGGAAGGCGGCGATGGATTCCTCCGCGGCGCGGCGCGCCTGCTTTTTGGTCTGGCCGTACAGCCGGGCGACAAATTCCAGATTTTCCCGCACGGACAGGTTGGGCGCAACGGCGCTCTCCTGCGGGGAAATGCCGATCAGCTCCTTGACCCGCTGCGGCTCCTTGACGATGCTGCGGCCAAGGATGCGCGCATCTCCCGCCGTCGGCGCGCTCAGGCAGGAAAGCAGCTTGATGGTGGTGGATTTGCCCGCGCCGTTGACCCCCAGCAGCGAAAACAGCTCCCCCTCTTCGATGGAAAGGGTCAGATGATCCACCGCCAGACGGGTTTTATAGGATTTGCAAAGAGATTGCACTTCAATGGCAGTCAAGACTCTTCCTCCTCCGGGGCTTCGCCCGCCTCTTTGATGGCGTTGGCAAAAGCCTCCAGATTTTTTTCCGGCTCTTCCGGATAAATTTTTTTTCCTTTCCCCTCAAAAATCGCGTCGGCGATCCGGCTGAACACGCCGTAGCGCTCCAGCGCAATGCCGCGCCGTTTGTCCGCCAGCAGCAATAGCTGGTCGCCCGGCTCGATGCCGAACATATCGCGCACTTCTTTGGGGATCACCACCTGGCCTTTGGGCCCCACCTTGACGGTGCTCATAAATTTTTCCTGCGGACGCTTTTTCTTCATGAAATCCCTCCGTTTTGCCAATTCTGTTTGAAAAGTAGGAATTGTATAACTTATACTACTTCTCTGCGCCCGTTTTGTCAAGAAAAAGCAGACTTACGCAGGCTTTGGGTATCAAAAAAGTGGCGTAAAGCCACTTTTTCCAATTTTTCCGGGGCTGCTCTTGCAATCGTTCCGGGCGGCAAAATTCGCAAGGGGCGAAACTCCCGGGAGTTTTTCACTTTGACACACGGATCACTGAGGACGGATCGCATTTGCGGGGGAATACTCGCTGGATTTTTCAATGGGTGAAGGGAAGCTGGTGTTCTCTTTTCAAGGAGGCGATTGCCGCAAACCGCCCTCAGCGCAAGATCCATCCGGCGCGATAGGCCGCCAGCATCAGATCGGCCATGCGGCCGTAGCTCTGCACCCCGGCGGTCTGGCCGTGGCTCTTCAAATAAGAGTCGTTAGCCGCAGAAGCGATCTCTTCGGCCTTGCCCTCGTAGCGCTTCCAATAGGCGCTGTGCGCCCGAAGGTCGCTGCGTATCCCGTCGGAATACTGCGCCGCCAGCGCCGCATAAGCGTCGGGATCGGCTTTGGCCAGTGCGTTTCCGCAATAGATCAGCGCCAGCATTGTGCCGGAATAGCGGGCAGCGTCGTCGCCGGAAGCGTCGCAGGCCAGATAGGCCGCAAAATTCGCTTCGTCCTCCCGGGCGATGCCCTGCTGATGGGCGCATTCGTGGGCGGCAGTGGCGGCGATGAGGAACGCGCTCTGGTGAATGTTGACGTTTGATTCGTGCGTGAAGGGCAGATAGATCCCCGTGATGCCCAGATAGCTCAGCCCCTCGCTCCAAAGGACGGGCTTGGGCGCGCCCACGGGCTGGGAAAACAGGCTGTGCGCCTTGCCGAGCGCCTCATAATAGGACGGCACGGCAGCGAGCATTTCGTCCGTTTCGGGCAGAACGAGCGCACCGGTTTCGTCCGTAAGAGCGGTACGCAGGGCCTTCGCCTCCGCGCAAAGAGCGCTGCAAAGGGCGGAAAGCTCTTCTGTGTTGCCGGCTGCTGTGTCCAGCCCCAGTGAAACGGCAAGGGGCTGACGGTTGTGGGAAAACGCCCAGCCCGCGTAAAATTGCAGCCACATCGCCCCGCCGAACAGGCAAAGACTGAGCGCCAGCAGCAGCAAGCGGCGGAAATTTTTTCGAAAAAGCAGCACGATCGCCCAGACCAGCAGTCCGATTCCCAGCGCGATCAGGCCGTAAAGCGCCAGCTCCCCGACGGAAACGGGAAGCTGTCCGATCCAGCGGGCGTGGGCGACGGTAATGGCGGGGTAAATTTTTCCGGCGTACCAGCGCTCCACCCAGTCCGGATGGGCGGAAAGCAGGCCGGGCAGAAGGAGCGCCGCCGCGAACAGCAGCACGATGGCGCAAAGAAGCCACAGGACGAGACGGCGAAACGCAGGGGATTTCAAAACGGACCTCCGAAAAAAATGCGCGCTGTGGTATAATCAAAACAGAAAAACAGCGGCAAAGCGATAAAAAACGAAACAAACACGCCAAAGCCGCGGCAGGAACTGAGCCGTGCCTTCGGCCGTTTCAGCGCCGCGCTTTTGATAAAGCTATTATAGCGGAAATCACACCCCCTGCCAATCGGGGCGCTTGCCGGAAAGAGAGAAACGACCATCATGGAAATCGGCATTTCGACCGCCAGTTTTTATTCCAGAAGCCGCACGGAGGACGCGATCACGACCATCGGCGCGCTGGGCGCAAAGCTGTGCGAGGTCTTTTTGGACAGCTACAGCGAATATGAAAAGGGCTTCGGCCTGCTGTTTTTGGACAGGGCGCGGCAGGCGGGGCTGAAGATCGTCTCCATCCACGCCATGAGCCAGCAGTTCGAACCGCAGCTGTTCTCCCTTTCGCCCCGGCAAAAGGAGGACGCCTGGGCGCTGCTGGAAAAAGTGTTTGCGCAGGGACAGCGGCTTGGCGCGAAAAATTACGTCATGCACGGCCCGGCGCTCCTGCGCGGCGCGCTCAGAAACGCCGAGTTGACGCGCATCGGCCCCATTGTGGACGAAATTGCCCGTCTGGCCGGACAATACGGCCTGACGCTCTGCTGGGAAAACGTCAGCTGGTGCATGTTTTCCCAGCCGGAATTCGCCGAAGAGATCCTTTCCGTCACAAAGGAAGAAAACCTCCACTTTACGCTCGACATCAAGCAGGCCATCCGCTCCGGGCGCGACCCCTTCCGCTATCTTTCCGCCATGGGCAGCCGTCTGGGGCATGTCCACCTTTGCGATTACAGCACGGCGGGCGGAAAGTTGACGCTCTCGCTGCCCGGCAGGGGGCAGTTCGACTTTGCGCGCCTGGGAAAAGAGCTGCGGCAGATGGGCTACGGCGGCGTGTGCATCATCGAGCCGTACAGCGATCTTTACGGCGATCCAGCGGAAATCGCCCAGTCGATGGCGTATCTTTCCCGCTGCATGAACGAATGAGCGAAAAAAGAAGTTGGAATTCAAAACGGTAGGAATAAGCGGTGCCGGTGATTTTGGCTGGAAAGTCGGCGCTAAACGTGCTGATGGCGGCCAAGTGTGAGCAGATAAAGAAAGAATGTCGCCATCGAAGGGGCATTGTCTGCCGAAGAAGTTTTCCGCCTGAGCTTCCGGTCTTGCGGGAGAAATTTTTCAAAAGCGCGTGAGCTGCGGCGGCCGCATCGCGCTCAATGGTGGGTTTTCTCACGACATGGGCAAGCCGTTTTGGGATTTTCTCGATGAATGCAATCGGGAAAAGGGCGTTTTCTTTGTGGCGGCGGAGAAAGAAGCCATCGACCGGCTGACGCGCCGGAACTTTTCATTTTTTCAACCGCCAAAAGAAACAGGCAGCCTCTGCGAAAACGCGCGGAAGCCGCCTGTTTTGCTATTTTTTGAAAAAGGAAACCGTCAGGATTGCGGCGCGGGCGAGGATGCGGGCGAAAACTGTTCAAGCAGCGCGTTGACCCAATCCCGCGGCGGCCCCTCGATGACGGAAAAGGGCTGATCCTCCATGGTGCCGTCCTGCAAAAACAGATAAATGCGCGGCCCCTCGCGCAGCGCTCCGGCGCTCACCTGCACGTGAAACAGCGCGTAGGGCACGTAGCCCTCCCGGTAAACGAGCAGCGTCACCTCGCCCCAGGTCTGCGGCAGTACGCCAGAAAACCGTTCGTCCGCACAGACCGGCACGGTCAAAACGGGCGTGGAGCCGCTTTCGTCCGTCAAAGCGCGCAGCCCTGTTTCCGCAACCACCACCGCGCAGCCGGGAAGGGGCGCTTCGCTTTCGCCGTCAAGCACCTGCACCTGCAGCTGGCCGGTGGGGACGGATTGTTTCGAAAGGAGAATTCCCACCAGAAGAACCGCCGCGCCCAGCAGCAGCCACAGAAAAACGCGCCGCTTCCGGCAAGATATTTTCATGGTTTTTCCTCCGATCCATTGCCCTTCCGGGGGCGAACTGATACAATATCTATGAAGGAAGAACTCTTTTTATTCAAAACGATCCCGGGCGGCCGCGGCATTTTGCGGGCGGCGCAGCGGAATTTTTGAACGATTCGATCAAAACACCCAAAAAGCAGCAAAAACATCGAAAAACGTCTCAAAAAAGGTCTTTTAGGAAGGAACGGAAAGGAGTAACCCATGAAACACCCGGAAAGCATGCGCCTGAAAGTGGATTTCAACAATATGATGGCGGAGCGGATCGGCAAAGAGGGTATTGCGCCCGAGGAGATCGAAGCCATGCGCGGCGCGGCAGAAGCGGCGGCCAAGGCCATGGTCGAAAAGCGCGGCTCCATGAGGTGGCGGGAGCTGCCCCACAACCAGCAGCAGGTGGTGGAGGACATCGAAAAGACGGCGGCGGATGTGCGGGCGAAGTTTGAAAACTTCGTCGTGCTGGGCATCGGCGGCAGCGCCCTCGGCCCCATCGCCGTGCAGCAGGCGCTCAACCATCTCCACTACAACGACCTGCCTGCCGAAAAGCGCGGCGGCCCCCGGCTGTTCGTGGAGGATAACGTCGATCCTGAGCGGATGCAGGCGCTTCTCGACGTGATCGACGTGGAAAAAACCATGTTCAACGTCATCACCAAGTCCGGCAGCACCAGCGAAACCATGACCCAGCTGCTCATCGTGGTCGATCTGCTCAAGAAGCTCTATGGCGACGACTTCGGCAGCCATCTCATCGCCACGACGGACGAAGTCAAGGGCAACCTCATCAAAATCGCCAAAGCAAACCACATCAAGACCTATTACGTTCCCGACGGCGTGGGCGGCCGGTTCAGCGAGCTTTGCCCCGTGGGTCTGGTGGCGGCGGCGGTCTGCGGCATCGACATTCGCGAGCTGCTGGCGGGCGCGGCCTATATGGACGAGCTTTGCGCCGAAGAGGACATTTGGAAAAACAGCGCGTATTTTGCAGCGCTTTTGCAGGTCATTTCCATGAACCGCGGAAAGAATATTTCCGTCATGATGCCCTATGCCGATTCCCTCAAATATATGGCCGACTGGTATGCCCAGCTTTGGGCAGAATCCCTCGGCAAGCGCTTTGGGCTGGACGGTTCCGTCCGCTGCGTGGGACAGACCCCCGTCAAGTCCCTCGGCGTGACCGATCAGCACAGCCAGGTACAGCTGTATGTGGAAGGCCCCTGCGACAAGGTGGTTACGTTCCTTGGAGTGGACAAATATCGCTGTGAATTCCCCATTCCGCAGGGATTTTCGGACATTCCTGACGTTTCCTTCCTTTGCGGCCACACGATGAACGAGCTGATCCAGGCCGAACAGCGCGCGACGGAATACGCCTTGATGAAGGCGGGCCGGCCAAGCTTCACGATCACGCTGCCCGAAGTGAACGCCTTTACCATCGGCGAGCTGCTGTATTTCTTTGAGGTGCAGACTGCTTTTGCGGGCGAGCTGCTCCAGATCAACGCCTTTGACCAGCCCGGCGTGGAGGGCGGAAAGCAGGCTACTTACGCGCTGCTGGGCAAGCCCGGATTTGACGAAAAGCGTCAGGAATTGGCAAACGCTCCGGCGATCGATCCCAAATATGTCCTGTAACCGGCGAGCCGGACGAACGATTTTCAAAAAATCAGTGCAAAAGGGCGGGAGAAAAGTCTCCTGTCCTTTTGGCGTTCGGAGAGCGTCCTTGCGCTCTGAGACGGCGACACGGACAGAAAACAGGCGCAGCGGCGGAATTGGAAACAAATCGATTGACTGGCGAAGAAATGCAGTGTATGCTGAAAGCATATTGAATGACAGTCAATAGGTGCAATTTCGTCAGAAAGAAGGAAACCACATGCTGACACAGGAGCAGATCAAAGCGATTCTTCCACACCGCGATCCGGCTTTGATGATCGACGAAGCGGACGATCCGGATTATGAGACGATGCACATTTCCGGGCGGAAAACCGTGCGCGGGAATGAAGCGCTGCTGCGGGGCCATTTCCCGGGCAATCCGGTGATGCCGGGGGTCATGCTCATCGAGGCGCTGGCGCAGCTGGGCGCGACGCTGGTGCTGGGCATGGAAAAATTCAAGGGGAAACTGGCCGTGCTGGGCGGCGTGGAAAAGTTCCGGTTCCGCAAAATGGTCAAGCCGGGCGATCAGGTGGAGATGGAAGTGTGGATCGATCGGCTGCGCTCGAACGCCGGAACGGGTCATGGCCGCGCGACGGTCAACGGCGAGTTGGCCTGCGAGGGTCAGTTGACGTTCCTTCTGGTGTAAATTTTTTGAAAATGCGAATAAAATGCCCGCTTCGGGAAGAAATAACTTCCTTTGGCGGGCGCTTTTTGAAGAAGTTTGAAGAGCTTTGAAAAGGTGCAAAAAACCAAAAAACGGCAGAAAGCGAAAAATGCTCTCTGCCGTTTTTCTATGCCGAAACAAGGCGACAGTCGATTTTTGAAACGCGAACAGCGTGGGAAGCGCTGCGCACTGAGGAACTCTCCGGCCGGTGTGAAACACTTCGTCAGGCGGAGCGTTTTTGCATACGTTCGACCGCCTGAAGCAACAGGTAGAGTACCAGCGCGAAAAGGGGAATGAAAACCAGCTGCTGCGCAGCGCGAACGGCGGCAACGAGCAGCGGCGTTCCGTAGCTGAGCATCAGGAAAATGCTGTTGAGCACGACGGAGCAGCTGATCTGCGTCACGGCGACAGACAGCAGCAGCCACGGATAGGTGGGCTTTTGCTTTTTTCGGAAAAACAGAGCGGGGATCACACCGAAAAGAATGCCCGTCAGCGTGAAAAGCGGATTAAATCCGCCCATCGGGAAGAGCATGGCCTGCACAAAATCGGCCAGCCCGCCGACCATGCCGCCGTAAAGCGGCCCGAACAAGATCGCGGCCAGATAAACCGGGATGATGCCGAAGCTCAATTTGACGCTGTACACGCCAAAGAGTGTGATCGGGATGCGGAGCAGTCCGCCGAGCAGAACGCTCAGGGCGGTGAACAGGGCGCAAAGCGTCAGGCGCTGCGCGGGACGTTGGAACATGGGATTTGTCAACAAAAAAGCCTCCTCCCCCCAAGGATGGCAGCCAGCAAAACAGTCCCCCGGCGGCCGGAAGGCCGGGAAACGATTTGGCAGCGGACGCGGCCGCGCATCGCAGAACCCGAACAATGCCGGGGCTCTTTCGTTTGGAGGCAACTTCCCATCCTTCCAACACTTGACGCGCGCAGCCTACTCTGCACAGGGGGTTTTTCAATATTTGGAGCGGCGCTCCATGGGACAATTATAGCAACTCAGGGGGAGAAAACAAGAAAAATCCGGGGAATCTTCGGAAAATAGAGAGAACTTCGAGGCTGGTAAAAACAATTTTTTCGACTTGCCTGCGGAGGTGGACATCGGAAGCGAAGGGGCGGCAGGCAGAAGAGAGAAACAACGTACCCCAAAGGCTGCGCGCCTGCTGGGCGGCGAAATGTTGCCGAGCTGCTTTGGTTCAAGTTGTGAAGGAGATTCAAGTCCCGATGCGGGATCTCCATATCCGCCGAGGCAGCGCGGTCAAAAAACATAAAAGGTTACGCGCCGCCGGTGTGAAGCACGGCTTGAAGGCAGTACGATCAGCGGAAGATTCACCGGCAGCGCGTGGCAATTTACAGCTGTCGCGTATTTTCCCGGCGCCGGGCAAGCGCCGAAAAAATATCCCGTTGCGAGAAATATCCGCAGCGTGCGTATCGCTGGAAGCGGCGTGGCCAACGCACAAAAAAGAAGACCCGGAAAACCGGGTCTTCTGATTGCTTGAAGCGAGATTGCTTACAGAGAGATGCCCTTCTGAGCAGCCAGCTTCTTGCCCTTGGCCTTCATGGCGATAGCCACGATGAGGGAGAGGGCGAAGATCACGACGGGCAGGATATAGCCGGCATACAGCGCGGGAGCCACCAGGTTGATGACAGCAACGACGATCGTGCCGAGCATGATGGAGAAGGCGGGAATATCGATGTGGGTCGGGCTGTGACGGAAGAACAGGTCGTCGCCCAGTTCAGCGAAGTGGGCAGCCATGGGAGCAATGCAGATGCCGTAGACCATGAACATCACAACGTCGAGTCCGCCGATCGCTTCGCTGACGAAGCCCAGAGCGGTGCAGACCACGCAGCCGATAAAGTGCTGTGCCGGGAAGCCGGGGAACACCAAGACGAAACCACCAAAGCCGAAGCCGAGGAGACCGGCGAAAGCGCTGCCAGCGTCAGCGGCGATGTAGTAGGCCAGAGCCAGAACGGCGCCGTAGCAGGAAGCCCACAGGGTACGCTCGATCGCATCGCGGGAACCGGGGTTCCAGCCGGCGACGAGGGGAGAGAAGCGGCCGCCCAGAGCCTGCTCTTCAGCGGGGACGGGGGTGAGGAACTGCTTGTGCCAGACCATCTTGGTCAGCAGGGGGATGATGATGAC
>JAEYFO010000340.1 GCA_023402915.1 Bacillota bacterium
GCATCGCCCGGCTTTCCGCGTCCGTGCCGTCGAGCCGCTTCACGCCGCCCAGCATCACGGGATGATGGATCACGAGAAGATCGGCTTTTCGTTCCGCCGCTTCCTTCGCCACGGCCTCCGTCAGCTCCAGCGCCGTGTGGATGCGGCGATATTCGCTCTTTCCGCAGTCGATCAGCATCCCGACGTTATCCCAGTCCTCCGCAAGGGCGCGGGGCGCGAGGGCTTCCATCGCTTCCAGAAATTCCGATTTTTTTACCCATCTGCTCATTGGTTTTCTCCTTCGATCTGCGCGATCGCCCAGCGATACCGTTCGATCTGTTCGGAAAGCTGCCGCCGACCCTCCTCAGCGGAAGCCGTTTCCCCGCCGGATTTTTTCAGCCGCCGCTCCACCGCCGCGGCCTTATAGCGCAGCCGCTTTGCCAGCAGCGGCTCTTTCCGCGCCCAAAGACAGGGGCCCATTTCGTCCCAGAGCGCTTCGGAAAGCTCCGGCGGCTTTTCTTGATACTCCCCCGCCCGGGTCAAAAGCATTTCGTGGATGCGCCCACCCTCTTCGACCATTTCTTCCCGCTCGATGCGCCAGCCGTTTTCCCTCAGGTATTTTCGAAGGATCTCTCCCTGCTGCATGGGCTGCAAGACCAGCGCCATGCTTTTGGCCTTTTCCCCGGCGGAATCGATGAGCGACGCGATGAGCTCACCGCCCAGCCCGGCCAGCACGGCCGCCTGCGCTTCGCCCTCTTCCAGTACGTCAAAGCCGCTGCCCAGCCGCACGTCGATGCGCCCTTGCAGATGGAGCCGCGCGCAGAGCGCTCTGGTTTTTTCGACGGAAAACGGGCTCACATCCGCGGCCACGACCCGTTCGCACCGTCCCCGCTGCAGCAGCAGGGCGCTCAGTTTCCCGTGGTCGCAGCCGATGTCCGCCGCAGCGGCGCAAAGCGGAACCATTTGGGCGATCCGTTCGAATCGCTGCATCATCACAGACACGTTCTTCTCCTTTGGCGCACGCCGTTCACGGTTCGATCTCCAGCACGATGGGGCAATGGTCGCTGCCCAACACGTCCGGCAAAATGGCGCTTTCCCGCACCTTGGGCATGAGCCGCTCGGACACGAGGAAATAGTCGATGCGCCATCCGGCGTTGTTCGCCCGGGCGTTATACAGATACGACCACCAGGTGTACGCGCCCGTTTTGTCCGGATAGAGCCGCCGGAAGGAATCGGCAAAGCCGCTTTGCAAAAGCTCGGTCATTTTGCCCCGCTCCTCGTCAGTGAACCCGGCGTTTTTGCGGTTGGTTTTCGGATTTTTCAGGTCGATCTCCTCGTGCGCCACGTTCATATCGCCGCAGACGATCACGGGCTTTTTCTCATCGAGCGCATGAAGGTACGCCCGGAATTCGTCCTCCCACCGCATCCGGTAGTCCAACCGGGTCAGGCCGCGCTGGGCGTTGGGCGTATAGACGTTGACCAGCGTGAAGGGCTCAAATTCCACCGTCAGCACGCGGCCCTCCTGATCGTGCTCCTCCAGGCCGATGCCCTTCGTGACGGAACGGGGCGGGACGCGCGTGAACACCGCCGTGCCGGAATAGCCCTTTTTGACGGCGCTGTTCCAATATTGCGCGTACCCCTCGGGCAGGGCGATCTGCGCCTGCCCCTCCTGCATCTTCGTTTCCTGCAAACAGACCGCATCGGCGTCCGCCCGTTCAAAAAATTCCAAAAACCCCTTGCCAAGGCAGGCGCGCAGCCCGTTGACGTTCCAGGAAACCAGTTTCATCCGCCGTAGCTCCTTCCCAAAAGCGCATCGTGCGCCGTCGTCTTTTCATTATTATAATCGACTTTTCCAAAACGCGCCAGCTCAATCCCACTGCCGTACGCCCTCGATGTGGATGGGCCGGAGCCGCCGGAAGGCATACGTCGAAAGCGGCCGGTCGAGCGCGTCGTTCGTGTGCGCCGCAACGAGAATGTTTTCCGGCGCGGGCGGGTCGCCCACGGAGAGCGCCACCGGCGTGTGCGCAAAGCGCTCCCCGTCAAAGGAGAGCTGGATCACGTCGCCGGGTCGGATTTCCGAAAGCGCCGCCCACCGTCCAAACGGGCCGGCGCTCAGGTTTTTCGAAAGAAAGTCATAGAAAAATTCCACGCCCGTCCAGGACGCCGTGCGGTCGTTGGCCGTGCGGTAAAACCAGCCGGTGACCGGCGTAACATTCATCACGCCCGCCCCGGCGTAGACGGCCTGCGACGCGAAATTCGTGCAGTCGCCGCCCAAATCGGAAAAATCGTAATAGGCAGGGTTGCGGGAAAGCGCCCAGGTTCGGGTGTATGCCACGGCGCTTTGCCGGTCATAGGGCAAAAGTCTCATCCAAAGCCGCCTCCTTTTTGCTCTATCCTATGCCAAACGGTACGGCGGCGCTTCTTTTTGATCCAGCCTATGCAAAACAGCACGGCAGCGCTTCTTTTTGCTCCAGCCTATGCCAAACGCCGAGCAGTCGCAAACCCCTTTACCCCTTCACCCCTTTGGGGGGCACACGGCGGGGCACACAGCACCCCTCTAC
>JAEYFO010000346.1 GCA_023402915.1 Bacillota bacterium
CGCCCGGCCGCCGTGGAGCCGATCATGGCCACCAGCCCTGCGCAGGCCATCAAGGAGCAAAGCAGCCCCCAGACCCAGCGGTTCGCCCCGCCATGAGATTTTTCCGGCGCGATGGGGATGACCTCGCCGTCCCCGAGCGCCAGCGCAGGCGCCGGGCTGTAAAGCGGAGAAAATGGGCCGTACAGCCGCTCTTCCTTTGCCTTTTTCCGTCTGGCAAGGAAGGAGAAGGGGCTTTTGACCAGCCTTCCCGCTGCCCGGAGCGCTTTTCCCGCCGCGCTCATGCAGGCGCGCAGCAGGCCGTTGCCCCCAGTGCGGCGGGGCTTCGTGTACAGCATGGAGCGCAGATAGCTCTTTGCGTAAACACGAATATCGCCGTATTTGTATTTTGCCATGTTCTCCTTTCCGAACCGGCGCACCGCCGTTTTTCCGCTCGCTGAAGGACAGGCTTTGCCCTCTGCCGCAAAAAAACGCGCGCCGCTTCCCGTGCCATCCGTATGTTTTTTGAAAATACGCCGGATCTTTTCAGACGTGTAAGCTTTCGATATTTTACTACAGATGGCCCATGCCGTCAAATTCTCCCCCGGAATCTGCCAAGTATACCAGCAAAAACCGTCCGATTTGTTTTTCAAAGAAAAACCGCCTACCATATATAGTATGCGTCCCGTTGCCAAAAATCCAAAAATCCCCTGCCGCATGGGCGCGCCGGGCGATGTGTGTTATAATAAAAGAACACCGCGCCGCGGCCCTGCCTTCGCGCGGACGCGCCGGGCTTCCCGCTGAACCGTTGGAACGTTTGAAAAATTCCCTCAGGCTGCCGGAACGCTTCCCCTTCTTTTTCCGGCCCGATCCACCATACAAAGGAGACTGCATGAAACGACTTCTCCCCTTTTTGACAGCTCTGCTGGCGGCGCTGCTGCTTTGCGGCTGCTCCGCGTTTTCCGGCGGCGAAGCGGAGGATGCCGCCGCGCATTTTCTCGCCCTTTTGGACGGGGGCGACTACGAATCGGCCTACGAGCTGCTCAGCGACAACGCCAAAGAGCAGATCTCCGAAGAGGAGTTTTCCCAAAAATACAGCTCCATCTTCTCCGGTCTGGGCGTGACAAAGCTGATCTTCGGCGAAAGCTCCCTCTCGCACACGCTGGTGTATGCGTCGTATCAGTATTCCGCCACGTTCCGCACGGCGGATTACGGCGACATCACCAAGGAGTACGTCATGAACCTCGTCCAGCAGGACGGCGGCTGGGCGGTCGAATGGACGCCGGCGCTGATCTTTCCGGAGATGGACTGGGGCGACAGCGTCTATGCGTCGGTGATCCAGGCCAGGCGCGGCGAGATCTTTTCCAGCGACGGCCAGCTGCTGGCGGCCAACACGCCGGGCGTCACGGTCTATGCCGACCGCTCCGCGCTCGAGGACGTGGACGCCTACTGCGCCCGCATCGCGCCGCTGTTGGGCATGACGACCGAGGCCGTCAAAAAGCGCTTTGACGCCACGACCGCCAACATCGTCACCCTCAAGGCGTGGCCCCAGGGCGAGCTGTCCGAAGAGGGGCAGGCGACCCTTCTCGAGATCGAAGGAACAGGCGTCGACACGTCCCGTTTTACGATATATCGCAATTACCCCTTTGGCGAAGCGTTTTTCCACCTGATCGGATACACGGGAAAAATCACGGCGGAGGACATCGAAAGCTTTGCCGGAACGGAAAAAGAGGGGCTGTATAACGGCGACTCCATCATCGGCCGGACGGGGCTTGAAGCGGCCTATGAGGACACGCTGCGCGGCACGAACGGCTACGAAGTCTATATTTACAGCGAAGAAAAGGGCAAGATCCCGCTCATCGACCCGGCGCCCGCCGTGGACGGCGCGGACCTTCACCTGACGATCGACGTGCGGGTGCAGCAGGCGGCCTACGATATGCTCTGCCTGTATCTTCGCGAGGAGCAGGGCGGCTCCATCATCCAGATCGACCCCAAGACCGGCGCGCTGGAGGTCATGGTCAGCTATCCGTCCGTCGATCCGAACCTTTTTGTGCAGGGCATTTCCGAGGAGCTTTACAAGCAGCTCAACGAGGACGTGGCCTATCAGCCGCTGTTCAACCGCTGCATTCAGGGCCTGTATCCCCCCGGCTCCATCGTCAAGCCCTTCACCGGCATCGCCGGGCTGGAGGCGGGGATCATTTCCGAAAACACGGTCTTTCCCTATTCCATCGTGGACAACAAATGGCGGCCCGACCGGGCGGACTGGTACTATCCGGCCATCACCCGCGTGAAAAACCGGGGCGACAAATGCGATCTGTATAACTCCATCATCTATTCGGACAACATCTATTTCGCCTGGGTGGCCATGGAGCTGGGCGAAGAGCGGTTCGTGGACTTTTTTGAAAACAAGCTGGGCTTTGGGAAAAAAGTGCCCTTTGAGCTTTCCGTCGCCGCGTCCCGGCTCAAAAACGCCAGGACGGAATTCAACATCAAGCTCATCGCCGACAGCGGCTACGGTCAGGGCGAAGTGCTCATCACGCCCCTTCAGGCGGCGCTGCTCTACTGCGCGCTGGCCAACGACAACGGCGAGATCTATACGCCCTATGTGGTCGAGAGCCAGTGGCGCAGCGACGGCCGGGACTACGTCTGCCTCGAAACGACGGAGCCGGAGCTTTGGATGACCGTCGGTTTTGACAAAAGCGCCCGCGCCGCGGTGGACAAGGGCCTGCGCGACGTGACGAAGGTGGGCACGGCCCGTTCCCTCAAGCCGCCCTTTTCCATGGCGGGCAAAACGGGCACGGCGGAGATCGGCGCGAAAAAGGACCGGGAGATCGGCTGGCTGGCGGTCTATAAAGACGAGGAGCCCAAGGACACGGTGCTCACCATCACGCTGGACGTGCCCACCGATTACGGCAGCCTGAAGCTGAACGTCGGCCACTATCTGCTCCAGACGGAAGAGGACATCAAGGCGGGCGACGCCAGGACCTTTGAGCGCAGCGGCAGCGGGGAGCCTCTCGAATCGGCGGCCTCTTCTGCCGCGCCCGAGCCGGAGTCCGATCCGGGCTACGTTTCCGCCGGCCGGCTCAAGGTGCGCCAGAGCCCCTCCGCGGACAGCGCGGAGGTGGGGCGGCTGCGGCAGAACGACCGGGTGGAGCTGCTGGGCGAAGAGGGCGAGTGGTACCTCATCCGCCGGGGCGACGTGAGCGGCTACGTCAAAAAGGAATTTATCGCGGGCGCGCCGGTGGAGAATTAAACGCAAAAAATGCGGGCGCGCGGCGGCGCGGCTCCTGCAAGAAGGCGGCGGTTTCGCAGCAGCCGGCGGCAGGCAGGCTTTGGCGGAAAATGCCGCTCCACGGCTTTGCAGCGGATCCCCCCTCTATGAATTGGTTGCATTTTCTGAATTTTTACGGAAGGGATTTTCTTTTCATGATGAACCTTGCTTCCCCCGCCGTGGTGCGGGAACTGCTCGACCGGTTCGGTCTTGCGCCCCATAAGCAGCTGGGGCAGAACTTCCTTTGCGACGGCAACGTCATCGCCCGCATCGCCGACGCGGCCGCCCTGACGAAGGAGGACGCGGTGCTGGAGATCGGCCCCGGCCTGGGCGCGCTGACGCAGCAGCTCTCCCTCCGGGCGAAAAGGGTGGTGGCCGTGGAGATCGACAGCGGCCTGATCCCGGCGCTGGCCTGCACGCTCGAAGGGCTGGACAACGTTGAAGTGGTCCACGGCGATTTTCTCAAGTGCGACCTTGCGGCGCTCCACGAAAAGCTGGGCGGCGGGGAATTCTGCGTGGCGGCCAACCTGCCCTATTACATCACCACGCCCATCATCATGGCGCTGCTCGAAAGCGGGCTGCCCGTGCGCTCCATGAGCTTTCTCATCCAGAAGGAAGTGGCCGAGCGCATGGCCGCAAAGCCCGGCACGAAGAGCTACGGCTCGCTGTCCATCGCCGTGCAGTATTACACCGACGCGGTTTTGGCGCTGCGGGTGCCGCCGGGCTGCTTTGTGCCCGCCCCGGCGGTGGAAAGCGTGGTCATCCGGCTGAACGTGCGCCCGCCCAGGGTGCAGGTGGCGGACGAGAGCGCCTTTTTCGCCCTGACCCGGGCGGCCTTCGCCATGCGCCGAAAGACCCTTGCCAACAACATCGCCGCCGGGGGCTTCGGCCTGACCCGCGCGCAGGCGGAGGAAGCGCTCGCCGCCGCGGGCCTTCGGCCGGACGTGCGGGGCGAAGCGGTGTCCATTGAAGAATTCGCCCGTTTGAGCGACCGGATCGGCGCGCACAGGAGCGTCTGACGGGCGCTTTGTCCGAGAAAATTTTTTCCGGCGCGCCCCACCCTTCCTTGTATAAAATTTCACAAAACAGCCCGTTTCCCGGTATGTTCAGCCGCAAAGCGGGCTGTTTCTCTTCCTGCACGGGGCTGCGCTTTCCCCTGAAAAACAGGCCGAAACGGCGCTTATCTAAAATTTATTAATATTATTTTCACAAAATTTGAAAGACCCCCTTGTGCAACTTTGCATTTTAGTGTATCATGCTATACGAGGAGTTTTGCTGAATACAGAGATATTTCAGAGAAAACAGCCGAAAAATTCACCTGTTTTTCCTGCGCGGCCTGCAAGAGGAGTTTTGCATGAAGCATCCTCCAATCCTGCGTATTCCAACCTCACTGGCGCAGCGGCCCGGCCGCGGATCATTTTTAGAACCGACACATTTGCGAAGGGAGACCTTACACC
>JAEYFO010000349.1 GCA_023402915.1 Bacillota bacterium
CCGTTGAACCGGGCGCTGCGGCGCATTCCCCTTGCCGGGGTTTGACGGACGCGCAGCCGGGTATGCCGGTTTTTAGCCGAAAGGGTTCCGAAATGCCGGACAAGGTTCGGGGCAGAAGCCAAACGGCAAGGCGTTCAGCGCGGCGTTTTTTCAAACGCTGCCGGGCGCAGGGCCGGAACGATGACTGCGGAACTTTTCGGCGAGACAGGTCGGATGCGCTGGAACGTTGGCAAACCGCAAAGCAAGCACAGAGATGCTCCGCGAAGGGAAAACCGGTTGCAGGGAGGTTCCGGAAAAGCACGGAAGTTCGCTCTCTGCTTTCCTTAAAATCGAATCTGCGGCATATCGCAAAACTGCCGAATGCGGAGTAGCGGCAAATCATGCGCCGGTATGTTGGGACGCGCTGGATTATTGCCGAACCGCAGGGCAAGCGCAGGGACACTCCGTAAAGGGAAAACCAGCTGCGGGGAAGTTTCAGAAAAGCCGGAAGCCAGATAGGCGATTCCTCAAAATTCAACTGTCGAACCGGGCGCTGCGGCCTCTTCCGTCGTGACGGCGCTGCCGGTGGGTTCGGGCTGCTTGTCCTCGCCGCCGCGGAGAACGAACGTATAGAGCACCACGGCCAGCACGACGATGAGGATGACGGCCAGCTGAATTTTGCGCGTCGCGGGGTTGAGCCTATAGCCGTCGCCCGATTCGGACTTCTTCCGGGCGGGCTGCTCGTTTTCCGTGAGAATGGATGTGTCCGGTCCCGCCTTGCCGGCGGGCGTATCGGCTGCGTTTTCGGCGTTGTTTTCGGCCTGTTCTGCCGCTTCTTTGGCGGCCCTGGCGCGCAGCTGCTCCAGGGGCGTGGGGGTCGGGGACTGGGGCTGCATTTTGGGCACGGCGGGCGTGTATGCGGCGCGGCTGCCCTGTTTCTGGTCGGGGAAGGGTTCTTGGGTGGCGGCAAAGGCGTCAAGCTTTTTGGAAAGCTCGTCCTCAGCGGCGGAAACGGGCTGTTCGGCGGGGGTGTTGGGCTTTTGTTCCATGGAAAAGGGCCTCCTGATTCAAAATTCAAAAGGAAGAAAGTGCAGCAGAATGGATGTTGATTTTCTTCATTGTAGCACATCCGCCCGGCAAGAAAAAGCCCGCCCGGGGAAAAGCCCGAAAGCGGCGGCTGGATCGTCAAAAAGCGGGAACAAAAGCGCTGGGGAAAGCCGCTGCAAGGTGCGGGCGGCTTCAACGTTTTTTTGAAAACGGAAGCCTGACGGGGATGTCCGGACTGATGAGGAAAACAGGCCGCAAGGGCAGTGAACATGAAGGGCTTTGGGGAAAACGTGGGAAGGGGGTTCGCGATTTTTGAACCATGAAAAACGGTAATTTGGGAAGGGGGGAAGCGTTTTGAGCGGGGAGCGGAAGGAGAAAGGTTGAGGGACGTCTTGAAGTTTTATTGGAGCGGAAAGGCGGCACAAGCGCGCCTGAAACGCGCCGGATTTCCCACAATTTTTCGGCTTTTGCACAAAAATTTTCCACAAAAAAACCGGGGAAGCGAAAGGGCTTCCTCCGGTTCAGTTTGATTTGGCTTACTTGAGCTTGAGCAGCTTCTTGATGTTGCCACACAGGATCTTGTCGAGCTGTTCCTTCGTCACGCCCATGTTGTACAGGGGCTCGAGGTTCTCGGCGAAGCGGTGCGTGCGCAGGGGGTTGGCGTCCGTGCCGAAGAGGATACGGTCGTCGGTGCGCATCCATTCGAGCGTGGCCGGTCCGAGCTGCGGGAAGAGCTTGACCCAGTGAGAGAACACGATAACGGTGTCCATGTACACGTTCTTGTGCTTGGCGACGAGCACGGGATCATCGCCGAAGGGGTTGCCGTGGGCGATGATGAACTTGGCTTCCGGATAGCGGATGGCCAGATCGTCAATGGGGGCGGAGCTGCTGTAGGCCATGCGGGCGGTGTGGGAATAGATGGGACCCGTGTGGATCAGGATGGGCAGATCCATGTCGATGCAGGTCTCGATGACCGGCCCGATGCGGGGATCTTCCATGGAGAAGTTCTGGAGCGGCGGATGGAGCTTGAGGCCCTTGAGACCCCAGGTCTCCACGGCGCGGCGCAGTTCGTCGCTGGCGCCCGGCTCGGTGGGAACGACGCAGGCATAAGCCATGAAGCGGTCGGGGTGCTCCTTGACCAGCTGGCCGACGAATTCGTTGTCGGAACGGCCCAGATCGCCGCCGGGGACGATGGGCTGAACGATCGCCATATCGATATGGTTTTCGTCCATGGCGTTGAGGAAGGTCTTGACCTCGCCGTGACCTTCGCGGATATGGACATGGGAGTCGATGATCATTTGTGTTACACCTCTTCTTGAAGATTGTTGAAGTTGAAGCCTGCATGAACCGGGCGGAAAAGCGCTCGGCTCACGCGGGCGGAGCAACCGAAGTTTTTTGGCCGCAGAACCGTTTCATTGGAGCAGGCCAGCCGCTTTTTTGGCCGCAGAGCCGTTTTACTGCGGTAGGTCAAACGCGTTTTGGCGGCGGAGCCGTTTCATTTGGACAGGAAGCGCCGGTTTTCCGGCAGCCAGCCCCTTCTTTTGGCAAAAAGAACCGTTTTTACAACGGCAACGACCACCTTGCCTGGGACGACAGGACTGCCTTGCGGCAGTTTGGCCGCTTCTTTACTTATTGCAAAGCCGTTTTTACAAAACCCCAACGGGTTTTGTTTGAACCGGAAAACCGTCAGCCCCGCGCAAAACCGCTTTTTACTTTGCGGCCGCCTTATCCTCCGCCGCCAGCTTGATGAGATAATAGATATAGGCGGAGCAGGACATTTCATTTTCGCGCATGCCCTTGATGGTCATCCATTCGTCGGGCGCGTGGATGCGGCCGGACTGGCCCAGACCGTAGGACACGTAGGGCACGCTGATGGGCGGCTGCGTGAAGCGGTGTCCGGGGCCGGTGCCGGGGAAGATGGGCCAGGGCGCGGCGTCCGGACAGCCCGAAACGTCCATGGCAGCCAGCGCGGCGCGAACGCCCAGACTGCTCGGATCGTCCTTCGACCACGGAACGGCCTGACGGACGGTGATCTTGATATCGTCGTAGCCGTGCTTGTGCAGGTGCGCCTTGAAGCGTTCGAGCATCTTTTCGGCCGTCATCGGGGGCACGAGGCGGATGTCGATCTTGGCGCAGGCCTTGTGGGGCAGGATGGTCTTGGTGGCCGGGCCGGTATAGCCCGCCCAGATGCCGTCGATGTTGAGCGTGGGCTTCCACAAAAGATTGCGCATCGCGTCGCCGCCGTGAAGATCCTTCATGAACTTGTCGGCGGTGAGGCGCTTTTCCAGATACATCTTTTCGTCGAACACGTCGATCATCCGCTCGGTAAGGGCTTCGTCCTCGTCCGAAAGGGGCTGAAGATCGTCGTAGAAACCGTCGATGAGGATGTTGTCGTTTTCGTCGCGCATGGTGGCAAGGGCGTTGACCAGCCGCCAGACGGGACTGCTGACCCACGCGGCGTTCATGCTGTGAAGATCGACGTCCTTCGGGCCGCCCCATTCGCCGCCGGTACACTCCAGATCCATATACAGGCAGCCCTTGTTGCCGAGGATGGAGAAGGGCCGTCCCTCTTCGTCCTGACGGGTGCCGTTGAGGAAGATGGCGTCCATCCTGGAAAGCTCTTCGGCGTGGACCTTGGTGTATTCCACCAGGCTTTCAGAGCCCATTTCCTCTTCGCCTTCCACGACGAACAGGATGTTGATGGGCATATAGCCCAGCGTCTTTTTGATGCTGTCCACGGCGTTGAGGAAACACACCAGCGGCCCCTTGGAGTTGGCGATGCCGCGGGCGACCATGCAGGTGCCGTAGGGCGGGTATTCCTTGATGGTGCCGGCAAAGGGCTCCACCGTCCAGTCCTCGATGGGATCGGCGGGCTGCACGTCGTACATGCCGTACATCATGATGCTCGGCGCGTCGGGCACGTCGGCCCTGAGCCGGCCCACGACCACGGGGCTGTTGACGTAGTGCTCCTGATGGATGTCCTCGCAGCCCAGCTCGGAAAGAAGATCCATCACGATCTGCGCGCACTCCCTGATGCCTTCGCCCGTGCCCGCGATGCTGGGCTGGCGGACGATCTTGAGGATGCGCTGCAAATGCTCGTTGTCGTCGTAGGGCTTGTCGTAATAGGAATTGATGAGGTCATAGACCTCGGGAAGCCAATCGCGTTGTTCCATGACGTTTGTCCTCCTTCAAATATTCCGGACGCTCAAAGGGCCGCGCTCGCAAGACGGCACAGCGCGGCTCCCCGGAGCTTATTTTTGCAGGTGAGAATCAAACCAGTTGGTGATCTCCACCAGACGGTTGATGCGGTTGAACGGCTTGCCGCTGCGGCTCAGCTCGTGGTTTTCCCCCTTGAACATGCAGATGCGCGCCTCGCAGCCGTGATACTTGAGGGCGTAATACATCTGGATGCCTTCGGAGATGGGGCAGCGATAGTCCTCCTCCGCGTGGATGAAGAGCGTCGGGGTGGTGCACTGATCGGCGCAGCTGAGGGGAGAATGCTTCCAGTAGCGCGCCACGTCCATCCAGGGGGTGGTGTCGAACTGCCACATGGGGAAGCGGTAGCTGGTATCGGACGTGCCGAACATGGACACGAAGTTCGAAATGCTGCGCTGCGACACGGCGCACTTGAAGCGGTGCGTGTGGCCGATGACCCAGTTGGTCATGAAGCCGCCGTAGCTGCCGCCGCCCACGCCGATGTGCCCGGGATCGATGTCCGGGTTGGCTTCCAGGCAGGCGTCCGTAAACTTCATGATGTCGGAATAATCCTCAAAGCCGTACTTGCCGATGATGTCGGCAAAGTCGTTGTCGTAGCCGTCGGAGCCGCGGGGGTTGCAGTACCACACGAAATAGCCCTTGGCGGCATAGAGCTGAAGCTCATGATAGAACACCGGGCCGAAGTCCAGCTTGTGGCCGCCGTGGATGTAGAGGATGCCGGGGTACTTCTAGCCGGGCTGGTAGCCCACGGGCTTCATGACGTA
>JAEYFO010000352.1 GCA_023402915.1 Bacillota bacterium
CGCGCAGTGGATCCGCGTTCTGTACGCCTACCCGGACGAGATCGATGAAGACCTGCTCGACGCCATGGATTCGAGCGAAAAAATCGTCAAGTATATCGACATTCCCCTCCAGCACGCCGACGATACGGTTTTGCGCCGGATGAACCGCCGCGGCACGCACGACGAGCTTTGCGCCCTGATGGACGAGCTGCGCCGCCGCGATTCGCGCTATATCCTGCGTACGACGTTCATGGTGGGCTTCCCCGGCGAGACGGAGGAGCAGTTTGAAACGCTCTGCCGCTTCGTGCGGGAGCATCCCTTTGACCGGATGGGCGTGTTCACCTTTTCTCCGGAAGAGGGAACGCCCGCCGCGTCCTTTGACGGCGAAGTGCCGGAAGAGGAAAAGCGCCGCCGGGCGGATGTGCTCATGCGCATTCAACGGGAAGTGTCCAGGGCGCTGAACGAAAAGCGCGTCGGCACGCGCTGCGACGTGCTGGTGGAGGGCTTTGACCGCCGCAGGAAACAGTATTTCGGCCGCAGCTACGGCGAGGCGGCGGAGATCGACGGCCGGGTGTATTTTGCCGCCGGACAGGAACATTCGCTCGGCGAGTTCGTGCCCGTCCGCATCATGGAAGCGCTCGAATATGATCTCATCGGCAAGGAGGAAAAAGCATGAATCTGCCCAACAGGCTGACGCTGCTGCGCATCATTCTGGTGCCGTTTTTCGTGGCGTCGTTCTATATCCCGTGGAAATACCAGTATATCCTTTCGGCTCTGCTGTTCATCGCGGCGGCCGTGACCGACCTGCTCGACGGAAAAATCGCCCGGAAGCGGGGCATCGTCACCACGTTTGGAAAGTTCATGGATCCCATTGCGGATAAAATTCTCGCGCTGGCGGCCATGGTCATGCTCAACGCCGCCGGAACCCTTTCGCCCATCGTGACCATCATCGTCACCGCGCGGGAATTTCTCGTCAGCGGCGTACGGCTGCTGATGGCGGAAAAGGGCACGGTCATCGCCGCCAGCTGGTGGGGCAAGGCAAAAACCATGACCCAGAGCATCGGTCTGTCCCTGCTGCTTTTGAACAATCCCATTTTCGGCCTTTGGAACATCCCCGTGGATCAGATCGTCATCTGGGCGTCCACGGTGCTGGCCGTGATTTCCGGTTACGATTACGTCAAGGGCGCATGGAAGTACATTTTCCAGAGCAAGTG
This sequence comes from Bacillota bacterium, assembly GCA_023402915.1. Taxonomy (GTDB): domain Bacteria; phylum Bacillota; class Clostridia; order Christensenellales; family CALWSW01; genus JAEYFO01. Next base: position 1,194 of record JAEYFO010000352.1, read on the forward strand.
AGGAAAGCGCAATGATTGCAGAACTGATTTCGGTGGGTACAGAGCTGCTCATGGGCCAGATCGTCAACACGGACGCGCAGTATCTGGCGCAGCAGCTGAGCAAATACGGCATCGACCTGTATCATCAGTCGGTCGTGGGCGACAACATGGGCCGTCTGATGGAGGCGATCGGCCAGGCCATGGAGCGTAGCGACCTGTTGATCCTTTCCGGTGGCCTCGGCCCCACGGCGGACGATCTGACGAAAGAAGCCGTCGCAAAATATCTTGGCCGCGAAATGGTCAAGGACGAACCTTCCTGGAAAGCAATCGAAGAATATTTTGCCCGTTCCGGACGGACGGCCACGCCCAACAACTTCAAGCAGGCGGAATTCCCCGTCGGCGCGGAAATTTTTCCCAACAGCTGCGGCACAGCGCCGGGCTGCATCTGCGAAAAGGACGGAAAGCGCATCGCCGTGCTGCCCGGCCCGCCGCACGAATTGCAGGCCATGTTTGAATTGAGCCTTGCGCCCTGGCTGGAAGCCCATATGGATAAGAAGATTCAGTCCCGGGTGCTGCGCATTTTCGGAAAGGGCGAATCGTCCGTCGAATACGAGCTGCGCGACATGATCGAAGGGCAACAGAACCCCACCATCGCGCCCTATGCCGCCATCGGCGAGGTGACGCTGCGGGTCACGGCGGCTTGCCGCCCGGAAGAGGACGCGCAGGCGCTGCTCGAGCCGGTCATTGAGGCAATCTGCGCCCGGCTGGGCGACGTGGTCTATTCCACGAACGGCGAGCCCCTGCCCCGGCTGGTGGCGCGGCTTCTCGGCGAGCAGCACAAAACCCTCGCCCTGGCCGAAAGCCTTACCGGCGGCATGGCCGCGTCCGATCTGGTGGAAATTCCCGGCATGTCCAGCATCCTCATGGAGGGCGTCGTGACCTATTCCAACGCCGCAAAAATTCGTCTGGGCGTGCGGGAGGAAACTCTTGCAAAACACACTGCCGTCAGCGCGGAGGTTGCCTGCGAAATGGCCGAAGCGGTGCGCCGCCGGGCGGGCACGGATTATGGCCTCTCCACCACGGGCGTGGCCGGTCCCGGCCCGGACGAAAACGGCAACCCCGCCGGTCTGGTTTATGTGGGCATTGCGGACGAAACGGGCAGCCGTGTGGTGGAAGTTCGCATCGGCGGCCATCGCCAGCGGGTGCGTATCGGCGCGGTGCTGCGGGCGTTCGACGTGCTGCGGCGCGTGCTGACCGGCTGTGAAACCCTGAAATAAGCGAATGAATTTTCGGCGAACATAATTTCGATTTTTCTTTACAAACGCCTTGTTTTGCGCTATACTGAATCTCAAGAAACGCATTTGAGGAGAATTTGACATGGCAGTGGAAAGACAGAAGGCGCTCGAGGTCGCGCTGGCTCAGATCGAAAAGCAGTTTGGCAAGGGTGCGGTGATGAAGCTGGGCGACGCCGCTTCCCGCATCTCCATTTCAACCATCCCGACGGGCTGCATGGCGCTCGATTATGCCCTTGGCGTGGGCGGGCTGCCCCGCGGCCGCGTGGTCGAGATCTACGGCCCGGAATCTTCCGGTAAGACGACTGTGGCGCTCCATGCCATCGCGCAGGCGCAGAAGCTGGGCGGATACGCCGCATTTATTGACGCGGAGCATGCGCTCGATCCGGCCTATGCCCACGCGCTGGGCGTCGATGTGGATAACCTCTATGTCTCCCAGCCCGACACGGGCGAGCAGGCGCTGGAAATCGCCGAGGCCATGATCCGCAGCGGCGCGATCGACATCGTCGTGGTGGACTCCGTCGCCGCGCTGGTGCCCAAGGCGGAGATCGAGGGCGATATGGGCGATTCCCACGTCGGCCTTCAGGCCCGTTTGATGAGCCAGGCTCTCCGAAAGCTCACCGGTGCGCTGGCCAAATCCAACACCTGCGCCATCTTCATCAACCAGCTGCGCGAAAAAGTGGGCGTCATGTTCGGCAATCCTGAAACCACCACCGGCGGCCGCGCGCTCAAGTTCTATGCCAGCGTCCGTCTCGACGTGCGCAAGACCGATTCCATCAAGGTCGGTCAGGACATCATCGGCAACCGCACCCGCGTCAAGGTGGTCAAAAACAAAGTTGCGCCGCCCTTCAAGGTCGCGGAGTTTGATATCCTTTACGGCGAGGGCATTTCCCGCGAGGGCTCCATCCTCGATCTGGCCGTCGATCAGAAGCTGATCTCCAAGACCGGTTCCTGGTATTCCTACGGCGATATCCGCATGGCGCAGGGCAGGGATAACGCCCGCAACTTCCTCAAGGACAATCCGGAGCTGTGCGCCGAAATCGAGCAGAAGCTCAGGGCGATCCTCTTCAATCCGGCTGCCGGAGAAAAGACGGAGCAGAAGGGGGAAGCGCCTGCGGCGCAGGCGAAAGAGGAGACCAAGCCGAAGGAAGAGCCAAAGGCGCAGGAGGATCAGGATCCGGGCTTCTTTGAAGACCCCGAGATTTTCTAAAGCGGCGGCTGCTGCGCGAGCGGGGGAGTTTTTTGCCTGAAAGAAAAGCAAAACCGGACGGAATTTGCTGAAATTTTTCGAAAAAAGCAGAAAATGCAGGCAGGCTCTCCGCAAAAAGAAAAACGCGAAAAAGCGGGCGGGACGTGCGAAAAAGCGCGTTTGCGCCCGCTTTGCCCACGCGGGGAGAATCTTGCCTTGACAACCGTTCAGCCAGGATTTAGAATAAACAGTGGGTATTTCGGTTTTGTAGTAGATTTTGACGGCAAGTTATCAGAGCTCTTATCGTTTTCTACCTTTCAAGCCGGGGAGGTTGCCCGGCTCTATTTTATATCGGAGGAGGTGTAAAAGATCAAATGGAGTTGATTACATATATCCTGACTGGCCTGGGGCTGGCAGGCGGCGCCGTTGGCGGCTATTTTTACCGCCGCAACATCGCTGAAGCCAAGATCGGCAAGGCGGAAGATGCGGTCAAACAGATGATTGACGACACGCAAAAGCGCGCCGAGGCCCTCAAGAAAGAGACCATTCTGGAGGCAAAAGAAGAAATTCACCGCCAGCGGACGGACTTTGAAAAGGAGTGCCGCGACAGACGCAACGAATTGCAGCGCTCCGAGCGCCGTGTTCTTCAGCGCGAAGAACTGCTCGACAAAAAGCTCGACGGCATCGAGGTGCGCGAGGGCGAACTGGACAAGCGCGAGCAGCAGATCGCGCAGATGGAAGAGGAGACGCAGGGGCTTCATCAGAAGCAGCTCGAGGAACTGGAGCGGATCTCCGCCCTGTCCATCGAGGACGCGCGCCAGATCCTTTTGAGCAACGTCGAGCGGGAAGCCCGCCACGATGCGGCGGTTCTTGTGCGCGATATCGAGGCCAAGGCCAAGGAAGAGGCCGAAAAGCGCGCCCGCAATATCATTTCCATCGCCATTCAGAAGTGTGCGGCGGATCATGTGGCCGAAACCACGGTGTCCGTGGTCGCACTGCCCAACGACGAGATGAAGGGCCGCATCATTGGCCGCGAAGGCCGAAACATCCGCACCCTCGAAACGGCGACGGGCGTCGATCTCATCATCGACGACACGCCCGAAGCGGTCATTCTTTCCGGTTTTGATCCCGTGCGCCGCGAAGTGGCCCGGATCGCGCTGGAAAAGCTCATCATGGACGGTCGCATCCATCCTGCGCGCATCGAGGAAATGGTCGAAAAAGCCCGCCGCGAGGTGGACAACCAGATCCGCGAGGCAGGGGAACAGACCGTGTTCCAGGTGGGCATCCACGGCCTGCATCACGAGCTTATCAAGCTGCTGGGCCGCCTGAAATACCGCACCAGCTACGGTCAGAATGTTCTGATGCATTCTATCGAAGTGGCGCATCTTGCGGGCATCATGGCCGCAGAACTGGGCGCAAACGTGGCGCTTGCCAAGCGCGCCGGCCTGCTGCACGATATCGGCAAGGCGGTCGATCACGAGATCGAAGGCTCCCATACCCAGATCGGTGCCGATCTGGCCAAGAAATACCGCGAAAACAATCAGGTCGTTCACGCCATCATGGCACATCATGGCGACGTGGAGCCCAACACGGTCGAGGCCGTGCTGGTGCAGGCGGCGGATGCGATCTCTGCCGCACGGCCGGGCGCGCGCCGCGAGACGCTGGAAAATTACATCAAGCGTCTGGAAAAGCTCGAGGAAATCGCCAATTCCTTTGAGGGCGTCGAAAAGTCCTTTGCCATTCAGGCGGGTCGCGAAGTGCGTATCATCGTCAAGCCCGAGGCGGTTTCCGACGCGGAAACGACCCTTGTGGCGCGTGAAATCTGCAAGCGGATCGAATCCGAGCTGGATTATCCCGGCCAGATCAAGGTCAACGTCATCCGCGAAACGCGCGCGACGGACTACGCAAAGTAAGTCTGATCTACCAAAAGCAAAACCGCTCAAGAGCGTGCCGTGTGCGCGCTCTTTTTGCGTATCCGTCCTGCTTTTTTTACCGGCAACGCAAAAGAAAAAGCGAACGATTCCGGAATTTTTTTGAAAATGTACGAAACCCGCAGGAAATTTTCGAATGTTTTGAATCGCACAGCAGGAAAAAACAGAATTTTTCGAAAAATAGCGGGAAAATTTGTCGGCCATTAGACACTTTTGCCGGAATCGTCAGAAAAAATCGGAAGATCATGCGAACGTTGTATTGGAATCTATTGACAATGTTTTTGACAGAGCTATAATAAAAGAAACCTATGTTAAGGAGTGGATTGTCATGAAACACGGAAAGAAACTGCTGTCCTGTGCGCTGGCATTGATGCTCGTTCTCGCCGTTACGGTGAGCGGCGCCTTTGCCGCTGAGGTGACGCCTCAGGTTCTTGCTGCGGAAAACGCTGTCTCCACCGCCAAGGCGGCGCTGACCGGCGAAAGCGCCAAGAACGCTTCCTATCTCAAGACCTACTTTGACGTGGAGCTTCCCGCCGTCGTCTCCGCCAAGGAGTTCAACGCGGCTCTGGTCAAGATCCTCGGCAGCGACAAGGTTGCCGCCGAAGCTCCCTTCACCGCGCTTGAAGCCGTAAAGACCGCCGTGTGCGCTGCGGACTATAAGGAAGTCGCTCTGTCCTATCCGAAGTTCAAGACGGACGCCTGCCTGTCCAAGAATAACGTTGGCATCGTGGACGGCAAATATGCCGCTTACGTCGCCTGCGCCATCGACGCCGGTCTCATCAACGCGGACGAAGCCGCTGTTGCTGCGAAAAACGGCAGCGTTTCCGCGGAAGAAGCTGTCAACCTGCTGATGGCGGTTGCCGAAGCCAATGGCGTTGCCCGTAATTTCATCGGCTACTCCAACGATCCCGACATCGCCACCAAGATCGCCAAGGCTTGGGATTCCTATACGCTCTTCAACGACGAGCAGCTCGACAAGATCGGCACCGGCATCGTCCAGAGCAAGGCGACCACCGGCTTCAACATCAAGAAGGATTCTTATGACGCCCGCTTCCTGCCCGAACTGACCATCCAGTACGGCCATTCCAGCATCCGCCACGCCCATCAGCTGCTGGCTCTGCTCAACAGCGAAGGCATTGTCGCCAAGGTGCAGCTTGAGCCCAAGGTCTCCGCTTACCAGCACATGATGGAATGGGGCCCCATCGGCGCTCCCACTGCCACCAGCCAGACCCTCGAAGTTGCTGAAAACTTCTATGTGACCTATGCTGTGGAATACGACCTCAAGCTCGAGTTCGA
>JAEYFO010000124.1 GCA_023402915.1 Bacillota bacterium
TCGGCAGCAACATCATCAGCCTGTTCATCGTGTTCGCGCTGCTTTACTGGGTGTCCATGGCGCGCCTGATCCGCGGCCAGATCCTGTTCCTCCGTGAGCAGGAGTACGTCCTTGCGGCAAAGACCGCCGGGGCGCGGGGAAAATGGGTCATCACCAAGCACCTGATCCCCAACTGCATGAGCGTCATCTTCATTTCGACGGCGCTTCAGATCCCCAGCGCCATCTTTACGGAAAGCTATCTGTCCTTCCTGGGGCTGGGCGTCAACGCGCCCATGCCGTCGCTGGGTTCGCTCGCGTCCGACGCGCTCAACGGGATCACGTCCTATCCGTACCGGCTGGTGATCCCCGCGGTGGTCATCTCGCTGATCGTGCTGTCTTTGAACCTGTTCGGCGACGGCCTGCGCGATGCGTTTGACCCCAAGCTGAGCCACTAAAAGGAGGGGAAGAAAATGACACTGCTCAAAGTTCGGAATCTCCACACCTCCTTTTTCACCGGCGCCGGCGAAGTCAAGGCGGTCAACGGCGTTTCCTTCAACGTCGAACGGGGAAAAGTTCTCGGCGTGGTGGGCGAATCCGGTTCCGGAAAGTCCGTCACGGCCTATTCCATCATGCAGATCCTTTCGGACAGCGGAAAAATCGTTTCCGGCTCCATCAAGCTCGATGGACAGGAGCTGGTGGGCGCGGGCGAAAAAGTCATGCGAACCGTCCGCGGCAACCGGATCAGCATCATTTTTCAGGATCCGATGACGTCGCTCAATCCGACGTATACCATCGGAAAACAGCTCATGGAGGCCATCCTCCTGCACACGGGCCGCACGAAAAAGCAGGCCTATGAGCGGGCGGTGGAAATGCTCCGCCTCGTCAACGTCAACGCGCCGGAAAAACGCATGAAGCAGTACCCCTTTGAGTTTTCCGGCGGCATGCGCCAGCGCGTCATGATCGCCATGGCGCTGGCCTGCGAGCCGGATATCCTCATCGCCGATGAGCCGACCACGGCGCTCGACGTGACCATTCAGGCGCAGATCCTGGAGCTGATGAAGTCCCTTCAGGAAGAGCTGGGTCTGGCCATCATCATGATCACGCACGATCTGGGCGTTGTGGCGCAGATGTGCGACGAAGTGATCGTCATGTACGCCGGTTCCATTTGCGAACAGGGCACGGCGGACGAGATTTTCTACAACCCCTGCCACGAATATACCAAGGGTCTGATGCGCTCCATTCCCACGGCGGACACTGCCGGGACGAAGCTCCATCCCATCACCGGCACGCCCATCGACCTTTTGAACATGCCGGCGGGCTGCCCCTTTGCGCCCCGGTGCGACAACGCCATGAAGATCTGCCTCAAGGAAAACGCCCGGCGCATGGTCATCAACGACGATCATTTTGCGTCCTGCTGGATGAATGTCAAAAAAGCAATGGAGGAAGGCCGGACCTTGACGGAAGCCGCCATTGAGGAAGAGGGTGACGGCAATGAGTGAAAGCAAAAACACCCCGCTCGTCGAGGTCAAAGACCTCAAGCAGTATTTTAACGTCAACATGGGTCTGTTCCGCTCCAAGCCCCTCAAGGCGGTGGACGGCGTTTCCTTCTCCATCAACAGGGGCGAAACGCTGGGCCTTGTGGGCGAATCGGGCTGCGGAAAAACCACCGTCGGCCGCACGCTCCTGCGGCTGTATGAGCCGACGGCCGGAAAGATTTTTTACGAAGGAAAAGAGATCAAAACCAAGGAGGACGTGGCGGATTTCCGAAAGAAAGCCACCATGGTCTTTCAGGATCCCTATTCTTCCCTGAACCCCCGCATGACCGTGGCCGACATCATCGGCGAGCCGCTGGACATTCACAAAATGTACGGCAGCAAAAAGGAGCGTGAGGAGAAGATCCTCGAGCTGATGGGCCACGTGGGTCTCAACAGCGAACACGCCGCCCGCTACGCCCATGAATTTTCCGGCGGTCAGCGGCAGCGCATCGGCATCGCCCGGGCGCTGGCGGTCGATCCGGAGTTCATCGTCTGCGACGAGCCGGTCTCCGCGCTGGACGTGTCCATTCAGGCGCAGGTCATCAACATGTTCGACGAATTGCAGGAGAGGATGGGGCTGACGTATCTGTTCATCGCCCATGACCTGCTGGTCGTCCGCCATATCAGCGACCGCATCGCCGTGATGTATCTTGGCAAAATGGTCGAGCTGGCCGACGCGGGAGAGATCTACTCTCATCCGCTCCATCCCTATTCCAAATCGCTGCTGTCCGCCGTGCCGGTGCCCGACCCCAAAGTCGCCCGCGCCAACAAGCGCATCGTGCTCAGCGGCGATATTCCCAGCCCCCTCGACGCGCCGCCGGGCTGTCCGTTCCATACCCGCTGCCCCTATGCGACGGAGAGCTGCTCGGCGTCCATGCCGGAATTCAAGGAAGTCTCCGCGGGCCATTTCGTCGCCTGCCACCGGGTGGACGAGATCAACTGACGCGGGAAATTTCCAAAGTTTTTCCGGGGGAAGGTTTCTGAAAAAGCCTGTCGGAGAGCAAACAGCCTTTGCCGCGCATTGGAACAGGCGAGGTCTGACCGGCGGGAACGTTTCGCGCCAGAGCGGAACGACGTTCTTTCATTCATCACACGGCCGAAAGCGGCGGAGCAGTTTGCCGCGCCGGTTCGGACTGTGTTTTGAACAAACAAAAGGAGGTTTTTTCCAATGAAAAAGCTACTTGCTCTGCTTCTCGTGGTCGTCATGGCGCTGGGCCTGGCTGCCTGCGGCAACAAGGACGGCAACGGCGGCAATGCTGTCGATGCTCCTGCTGCTGATGCTGTGAAGGAGATCTCTGTGTGCCTGGCTTCCGAGCCTGACACCATCGATCCCGCCCTGAACTCCTCCGTGGACGGCGCCACCATGGTGTCCCACCTGTTCTCCGGTCTGGCCAAGTGGGCGCAGGACGAGAACGGCAACCTGCAGATCGTTCCCGATGCCGCGAAGGAACTGGTCGAAGGCGTTGTCAATGAAGACGGTACCGTGACGTACACGTACACCCTGCGCGACGGCCTCAAGTGGTCCGACGGCCAGGATGTGACCGCGAAGGACTTCGAGTTTGCGTGGCAGCGCGCCGCTTCCACCGCTCTGGGCGCGGACTACGGCTACATGTTCGACGTGGTCGTGGGTTACAACGACATCTGGGCGACCGACGACGCCGGCAACTTCGTCAACCCCGACGCCAAGCTGGCGGTCAAAGCGCTTGACGAAAAGACCCTTGAAGTGACCACCACCAACCTGATTGCTTACTGGAACGAGCTGCTCGCTTTCCCGGTGTATTTCCCCGTCCGTGAGGACGTGGTTTCCAACGAAGCCTGGGCGACCGATCCCTCCACCTATGTGAGCAACGGCCTGTACACCCTGACCGGCTGGGAACACAACAGCGTCATTACCCTCACCAAGAACGAGCATCATCCCGACGCCGACAAGGTGACGATGGATACTGTCAAGTTCTATCTGTCCGATGACGCCAACAATATGCTTTCCAACTTCGAAAACGGCACCTGGCAGCTGATCGACGACGTTCCCACGAACGAGATCGCCAACCTCAAGACCAAGTACCCCGATGAATTCGTGGTGGCCGGCCAGATCGGTACCTACTATGTCTGCTGGAACATCAACGAGGAGATCCTGCCCGCTTCCTCCACGCTCACCGGTGCGGAAGCTGAAAAGGCCAAGGCGGAGATCCGCCGCGCGATCGCCCTGCTGTTTGACCGCAACTACATCGTTGAGGAAATCGGTCAGGCCGGTCAGGTTCCCGCTTCTTCCTTCGTCGCCATGGGTATGACCAACCCCGACGGCACGCAGTTCTATGAGACCGCCGGTCACAACGACGGCTTCAACGGCTATTACAACGTGGCCAAGGAAGCCTTCGAGTCCAACTTCGCCGAGGCTGTGGAAGTGCTCAAGAAGTACTACACCTATGACGAAGCGACCGCCAAGTTCACCGATTTCCCGACGCTGACCTATCTCTACAACACCAACGAAAACCACAAGGCCATCGGCGAATACCTGCAGGCGGCTCTGGCCGGCGTGGGCATCACCATGAACCTGGAGAACCAGGAATGGAACACCTTCCTCAACACCCGTAAGAACGGCGATTACTCCATCGCCCGCAACGGCTGGCTGGCGGACTACAACGATCCGATCTGCTTCCTCGACATGTGGATCACCACCTCCGGCAACAACGACGTCCAGTTCGGCAAGGGCGCGCATACGGATCTGGCCATGTACAACCTCGACCTGACCAGCTATGGCTATGACATCAAGGTCGAAAACGGCACCTGGGCCGAGACCTATGACGTGCTGATCTCCACGATCAAGAACTGCACCGATCCGGTGAACCGTTTCGCCATGATGCATCTTGCGGAAGATATGCTGATGGATACCGGCTGCATCGTGCCGCTGTACTTCTACACCGACCTGTACATGATCGACAGCTCCGTCCACGGCTTCTTCTCCAACCCCCTGGGCTACAAGTACTTCATGTACTGCACCATCGACAAGTAAGCCCGCAGGCTCTGGGTTTGCGCCGGTGCATCAATGCATCTTACGCCACGCTTACGCCAGACGGACAGGTTCCGTGTGCGTCTGAGAGGGCGTGAACTGCCGGTTCGCAACCCCGGAAAATAAGAAGAACCCCGAAGAGATTTGACGCTCTCCGGGGTTTTTCTGTTTTGGAAAGCTAATGAGGTTTTTCAATGTGAATTGGAAAGGGAGAAAAATGAGAAAACGATTCGACAGATCGATAAAGGAACAGGGGCTGTGCGCCGGTCGTGGAGCAAAAAAGTCTCAACGGATTTGGCCAAGACGTTTTTAGAAAAAAAGTGCGAGGTCGCGTTTGGACTTCTGTTTCGATCGCAGAAACGTGCAAAAAGAGCGCTCGATGGAACAGACGCATTCCGCCGCTGGAAACGCTGAAAGCGAGCGCACCAGGAGTACATCCCGCTCTGTTTGAAGAAAATTCAAAAATCCTCCCGGAATCTATGGTATAATAACCTCAAGTTTTTCATCATCATGAAAAGAACAAAAGCGCCATGGCGGCGCATCCGGATGGAGAAAGCGCGGGAAAAAGCCCGATGCCGGCGGCTGCGCATCCGTCCGGCGGAATTTTTCAAACAGGAGGAATGACGTGAGCAGCAAGGCGTTTGAAATTGCCGCGGCGGTGATGAGCTACTGGTTTGCGGCGGTGATGGTATATCTGCTGCTGCGGCTGCTGCAATCGGTCTGGCGGGACTATGCGGCGGATCGCGTGCGCCGCCGTCAGGCGGAGGGCTATTCCATGGGAATGCTGGAGGTGATCGCTCCGGCGGACGACCGCAAGGGGCGAAAGAACTCGCTTTATGGCGCGCGGTTTGCGCTGCGGCGGGAAAATCTCATCGGCAGCGCCGCAAAATGCGACATCCGGCTCAAAGACCGGTCGGTCGCGGCGGTGCAGGCGTCCGTTTATCAAAAGGGAAATCAGGTGCTTTTGAGCGACTACGGCGCGCGCAGCGGCGTGTTCGTCAACGGGCACCGGGTCAAAAACGATCTGCCCCTGCTCGACGGCGATGAGATCTCCCTTGGCGACGTGGTGCTGCAGCTCCACATCAAGGGCGGGACCGCCGCCCCTGCGGGCAGCCGGGAGGGCTTTGAAAAGCAGAAAGCTCCGGCGTTCTCCGATGATTTGTATCTGGGCGGCTCGAACCATGCGTCTGAGCCGGAAGCCGCGCCCGGGCCGGAAGAAGAGGAGGAAGCGTCCGGCGCGCCGTGGGAGGACGGCGGCTGGGACGAAGAAGAATGGGAGGACGGCGGCTACGGTCAGCGCCGCAGGCAGCGCTGGGAGACCGGTGAGCCGCAGGAGGACGATCCGCTGGAGAGCGACGACGAATACAGCGCGCTGTACGGCGAGGACGACCTCTATGACGGCGAGATGAGCCCGGATGACGAATACGACGAAATTTACGGCGGCATCTCTCCGGAGGACGGCTGGGAGGACGAAGCGCCGGACGGCGAAGAAGAGCCGCCCCGCCGCAGGCGTTTTGGAAGGAGGGGAGGGCGATGAAACGGGCAAACCCCGGAAAGCTGCTGGCGCTG
>JAEYFO010000092.1 GCA_023402915.1 Bacillota bacterium
GCCCCGCCCGCGCCGATAGTGACGGCCGTTTCTTTGGGGAGCGTCTGGTTTCTTTCCGTCGTGGAGTATCCGCCTCCGCCCCCGCTGCCGCCGTATTCCGCACCTTGCAGCGAAGAACTGTAGCAGCCGCCCGCGCCGCCGCCCACGCAGAAAATGTCCACGTTTCCCGGCACGCGGTTCCCCTTCCATGTCAAAACACCGCTGGACGTGAACTCCGCGTACCCCGAAGAGCCGTCGTCCGAAAGCAGCGTGATCTTCCCCTGCCCGGAATATTGCGGCACATACGAGGGCGTTCCGCCCTTTTGTCCATACAAAATGACTCCTGCCATCGTTGCTCCTTTCTGTCGTTTTTGCTCCTGGTTTCTTTCATGGCCTCACAAAGATCCTGCCATGAAAATCATGCCGGAAAGTGCCGCCCTGCACAGCCGCGTCCCGGCCGGTTTCGCTGTTTTTGCACGTCTGTCCTTCGTCGCTGACGCTCATGATTTCCGACAAATTTATCGCAAAACCGTCCGCAGCTTTCGAGTTTTCCCCCAATTTTTCCCGTTTTGAAAAAGCCTGGGAAATTGCCCGATTTGTGCTGACGCTCCGTTTGCTTTGTGGTATAATCGTCCGGGTTTGTTCTGATTTTCTCAAAGCGGAACAGCTTGCACAGTTTTCGTTTTCTTCCGTCGGGCAGCAGCGCGCTGCATTGCTCCCGGCGTCGATTTTACCAGCGGAGGAGCCTCACACATGCGGAAATTTGACACCAAGGTACAGCATCTCAAATACAAGGTCCTGCGGGAAGTGGCCCGCTATGCCTGGCAGGATCAGCTGCTCGAGCACGTTTCGGACATCCCCAAGCAGATCGTCCCCGGCAAGGAGGCCACCATGCGCTGCTGTGTCTACAAGGAGCGCGCCATCCTCTCCGAGCGCATCAAAATGGCCATGGGCGGCACCCGGGCGAACCCGAACGTCATCGAGGTCATCGACATCGCCTGCGACGAATGTCCCATGAGCGGCTACGAGATCACGGACTGCTGCCGCGGCTGCATCGCGCACCGCTGCGAGGACGTGTGCCCCCGCGGGGCCATCAGCTTTGACGAGCACCAAAAGGGCCACATCGACAAGAGCAACTGCGTCAACTGCGGCCGCTGCGCCACGGTCTGCCCCTACAGCGCCATCCTCAACCGCAAGCGCCCCTGCCAGAACGCCTGCAAGGTCAAGGCCATTTCCACCGACGAAAACGGCGCGGCGCTCATCGACAACAGCCGCTGCATCTCCTGCGGCGCGTGCGTGTATCAGTGCCCCTTCGGCGCGATCACCGACAAGTCCTTCATCCTCGACGTCATCAACCTCATCAAGGCCAGCGAAACGAATCCCGAAGCGCCGGTCTACGCCGTCGTCGCCCCCTCCATCTCCAGCCAGTTCGTGTATGCAAAGCTGGGGCAGGTGGTGTGCGGCATCCGCCGTCTGGGCTTTTTCCAGGTGGTGGAAGCGGCGCTGGGCGCCGATCTGGTGGCGGATGCAGAATCCCGCGAGCTGGTGGAAAAGGGCTTTTTGACCAGCTCCTGCTGCCCGGCGTTCGTCTCGTTCGTGCGCGGCCAGTTCCCCACCATGGTGGAGCACATTTCCCACAACCCCTCTCCCGCCGCCGCCATCGGCCGCTATATCAAGGAAAACCGTCCCGGCGCGCGCGTGGTGTTCATCGGGCCGTGTACCGCCAAAAAGATGGAGTTCCAGCAGGAAGCCGTCCGTCCCTATATCGACGCGGTCATCACGTTTGAGGAGCTTCAGGCGCTCTTTGACAGCAAAGATCTCGACATCACCACCCTGCCGGAAGAGGCGCTGGACGACGCTTCGCCCTACGGACGCATTTTCGCCCGCAGCGGCGGCCTGTCCGACGCGGTCAAGCAGGGCATTCTGGAGCACGGCGACACTGCCTTTGCCTATCAGCCCATCCCCTGCGACGGCATCGAAGCCTGCCGCGTGGCGCTGCTCAAGGCGTCGAAGGGGCTGCTGCCCGGCAATTTCATCGAGGGCATGGCCTGCGTCAACGGCTGCATCGGCGGCGCGGGCTGTCTGACCCACGGCGATAAAAACAAGATGGAAGTGGACAAATACGGCCACAGCGCCGAAAAGAAATCCATCACCGAAGCGGTGAAATCCGTGGGCACCACGTTCTGAGTTTCGCCCTTTCGGAAAGGGTGGCGGCGCGATTTTGACAGCCGCCCAATCCCGCTGCGCACAACATACAGAAAACCGGCTTTCCTTTTTGGAAGGCCGGTTTTGCTTTTTTGTTGATCTGTTTTCCGGGTTTACTTTTTGCTCTTTCACTTCTTTGGCGTTTTCCTTTTTGATTTTTTGAAGAAGTGCCGCTGCCGCTGGCCATCCGCCCCTTTCAAGCGGGTTTTTCCCTGCTTCCGGGCGCTTTCCGGCGGACACAAACCCGCTTTTCCACCACCGCAAGACTTCCCAAAGCATCAGACATTCTCGGCTTCTGCGGAAAAGCATTCCCCGCCGCGGCCTGTTCGCCGCTGGCATTCCAGAACCTCCGGGGGTCAGCTTTCTTTTTGAACCCGCTTTTCTCGCAGGCAGGCAAGGCCCGAACCGCTCCCGCGCCGCAGGGCTTCCCCCAAACTTCTGACGCTCTTCGGCTTTTTGCGCTTTTCCCTTCTTCTGAAAAACTGCTTCCTTCGCAGCGTGCGGTTTTCCTTCTCCCCAAATTGACCCCGCGCCGCGCCTGACCGGTCAGAGCAGAATACAGATCAGGCTGCCGTTTCCGTCGTTCAAAATGCGCGTCACGGTCTCCTGCAATTTGTCCCGCGCCTCCTCGGGCATCCGGGTGAGCTTGCCGGAAAGCCCTTCGCTCACCAGATCGTGCAGCGATTTTCCAAAAAGATTGGTCTCCCAGATTTTCTGCGGATCGGCTTCAAATTCGCTGAGGAGATACTGCACCAGCTCCTTGCTCTGCTGCTCCGTCCCGACGAGGGGGGACACTTCGCACACCACGTCCGCCCGGATCAGATGCAGGCTCGGGCCGCTCGCCCGCAAACGCACGCCGTATTGCGCGCCCCGCTCGATCAGCTCCGGTTCGTCCAGCTTCAGCTCGCTCATCAGCGGCGCGATCATGGAATAGCCCGTGCTCCGCACCTCTTCGAGCGCCGATTTCACCCGGTCGTATTCCCGCTTGGCCGACACCAGCTCCTTGAGCATGGACATGAGGTGATAATCGCTTTCGATCTCGCAGCCACATTCTTCGCCCAGCACCTGATAAAACAGCCCTTCCGCCGGTTCGAGGGCGTATTCCACCTGCCCCTTTCCCAGATCGATCCCGGCGATCTGCGGCGGCTGCAAGTGCTCGCATTCGTCAAAAGCGTCCAGCAGCGCCCCGTAGTCCCGCACCTTCGAAAAGCTGCCCATCCGGGCGGAAATGGCGCCGAGCAGCTCTTTGGCGAGCCAATGCTCCGGCGGCAGCGCCTGCACCCAGCCCGGCACGGAAACATGCACCAGACGCAGCGGAAATTCAAACAGCAGGTTCTCGAGCAGATCGCTCACGTCCTGCGCCCCCATGTTCAAAACGTCCAGCGCCAGCACGGGCACATCGTATTTCTGCGTGAGCGCGTCGCGGAGCTTTTGCGTCTCTTCGCTTTGGGGCTGTTTGGAATTGAGCACCACCACGAAGGGGCGGCCCAGCTCCCGCAATTCCCGCACGACCCGTTCTTCCGCCGGCACATAGGCCGCCCGCGGCAGCTCGGTGATGCTTCCGTCCGTCGTCATGACCACGCCGATGGTGGCGTGCTCGCTGATGACCTTATGCGTGCCCAGCTCCGCCGCCTTTTCAAAGGGCATGGGCTCGTCGCTCCAGGGCGTGTTGACCATGCGGGGCGCTTCCCCCTCGGAAAAGCCCAGCGCCCCCTCGACCATATAGCCCACGCAGTCCACCAGCCGCACCCGGACGCTGGCCAGATCGCCGCCCAGGCTCAGCTCCGCCGCTTCCGCCGGCACAAAGCGGGGCTGCGTCGTCATGATGGTCCTGCCCGCGCCGCTTTGGGGCAGTTCGTCCGTGACCCTGCGCCGTTCGTATTCGTTTTCCAGTCCGGGCAGCACAAACAGATCCAGAAAGCGCCGGATGAACGTGGATTTTCCGGTGCGCACCGGCCCCACCACGCCCAAATAAATATCGCCCTGCGTGCGCTGTGCAATATCCCGATAAAGGTCGGTTCGTTCCATGGTTGTTTTCCCTCCCGCAATGCTGTTTCGTGCGCCCGTTTCAACGGTATATCCTATGTGCCGGAGCGGTTGTTCATGCCTTGGGAATTGTGATAAAATAAAAAACGGCGTTACCAAAGGATTTTGAGAAAAACGGGCAGCGCGCCCTGGGCCGGGTATTTTTCATTGTTCCAAAATGCTTTTCCCTGTGCTTGGGTTCGCAGCATTGACGAGCCTGCCCGCTTTTCCCATCTTCTCTCAAAAACGGCTTTCGCCTCTGCTTTCACCGCCTGTTTTCCGCGATTTGGGGAGGCAAGCCCGTTTTGTGGCCGTTTCTACTTTTCAACCATCCACCGAAAGGGGAGCTTTTTTACCATGCGCACGATGAAAACCAGACTGCTTTGCCTGCTGCTGAGCCTGCTGATGCTCTTTGGCCTGATGGGCTGCACGGCGAAAGAGGCCGGAGAACTGCTCGACGCGGCAGCCGGACTGCTTTTTGAAGAAACCGACGACCCCGCCGCTTCCGGCGAAAGCGCTGCGCCCGAAGCGCAAACGCCCGCCGTCACGCCCGCAGAACAAACCGCCGCGCCGGAAGAAAAGCCGGCCGCAGAAGCCGAAACGCCTGAACCTTCCGAAAAGTCCGCTGAACCGGAACAAACCGCCGCGCCCGGCCAAAACGAAACGGACGGCCTGACGGTCACGGAGGAGGGCACCTATTCCGACAAGGAGCACGTGGCGCTGTATCTGCACACCTTTGGCCATCTGCCGGACAACTACCTGACCAAATCCGAAGCGGAATCCCTCGGCTGGGTCAGCAGCGCGGGGAATCTCTGGGAGGTGGCGCCCGGCAAGAGCATCGGGGGCGACAAATTCGGCAACCGCGAGGGCCTTTTGCCCAGCGCGTCCGGCCGCAAATGGTACGAATGCGACATCGATTTTGACGGCGGCCGCAGAAACGCCAAGCGCATCGTCTTTTCAAACGACGGCCTGATCTATTACACGGAGGACCACTATTCCACCTTCACGCAGCTCTATTAAAAAGGGCGAAGGAGTGTTTCATGAATCCAATCAAGTGCATCCTTGACGGCAGCCGGATGACCAGCCGGGCGGAAGCCCACGCGCACCTCGCCGAAGCGCTGGACTTTCCCGGCTGGTACGGCAAAAACCTCGACGCGCTGTTCGACCTGCTCTCCACCCGCAGCGAAGAGACCGTGCTGCTCGTGCGGCACTGCGCGGCGCTCGAAGCGTCCCTCGGCGCTTACGGACGGGCGCTGCTCGCCACCCTTTCGGACGCGGCGGCGGAAAACCGCCGGCTCCATCTGGTGGTGGAGCTTTGACAGGGAAAGAGTCTGGCACGTCGTCCAGACCACGCTTCAAAGCCCCGTTTGGGCAGCGTTTCCAGACTTTTTGCGAAAAACAAGACTTTCCGCCGGATTTTTGAAAAGCGCTCTCTGCGCGCTTCTCTGCGGAACGCACAGACTCCCCTCTTTTGAAGGCTTTTCAACCTTTGAGAAAAACAGCCAAATCCCCCGAAGCAATTTGCTCCGGGGGATCGTTCTATCCCGTTTTGCGGATGGTTTCAGGCTGTTTTGTCAGCCTCGTTCGTTACTTCGAAAGCCCCTTGACGTACTCGACCGCGTTTGCGCCCGCCAGACGGCCGGAGGTATAGCACCAGCTCATGTCCATACCGCCGTAGGTGGGATAGACCTTTTCATTGCTGAACAGCACGCCGGTGGAATCGTTGCCCACGGCGTACAGGCCGTTCATCACGCCGCCGTTCGTGTCGAGCACGTGGAATTCCTCGTCCACATCCAGACCGCCCAGGGTGTTATAGATGTACTCTTCGATCTCGAAAGCGTAGAAGGGGCCGTCGCCCGCAATGGCGTCGAGATACTGCGCGTCCTTCCCGAAATCTTCGTCCGCGCCCGCTGCGCACAGCTCGTTGTAGCGCGCCACGGTGGCGGTCAGCGCGCCGGCAGGCACGCCGATCTGCTGGGCCAGTTCTTCGATGGAATCGGCTTTATAGGCGATGCCCAGACCGATGGCTTCTTCCACGATGTCGTACACCTCGGGGATGGGCTGATCGAGATACCAGCCGCCGATGTTGACAAAGCCGGAATACTTCTGCGACGTCAGGCCGCTTTGGGCGATCTTGTCCAGATCCGCCTGAGAACGGATGCCGTAGAAGATGTTGCCGCTCTCCGCCGGGCGGAACATGACCGTCTCGTTGCAGAAGCGCTGGCCGAGCTTGTTGACCTGCAAAACATTGGCGCTCGAGCCGAGGATGGTGGGCAGGTCGTTGAGGCTGTAAGCCTGCGGCAGGAACATATTGTGGGTATCGCCTTCCGGCGCTTTGACCACTTCCCGGCTGGAAAGGGTGATGCGCGTCGCGGCGTTATGCCATTCGGGCGGCATGTTCATGTTATACGTGGCCGCGCCCAGATCGATGGCGCTCTGCATCAGATAGCCCTTGTTCTGGGTGGAGCCCACCACGCCCCAGCCGCCGCTGAAGGGGAAGAACTCGCTGTCGATGTACTGCTCCATCATTTCCGCGTTGCCCGCAAAGCCTCCGGTAGCCATGATGACCGCCTTGGCGTTGACGACGTATTCCGTGCCGTCCACCAGATCATGCGCCTTCACGCCGGTGATCGCGCCGGAAGCGTCCGTGAGCAGCTCGTAGGCTTCGGTTTCCAGATAGACCTTTGTGCCCAGCGCTTCCGCCCGTTCCACCATGCTCTTATAGTAGCCCTGGGTCTCCGTGCGGGTCGCGATGGAATAGCCGCCCGAATACTGGAACTTGGTGATGTAATGATCCGCCGCCGTAAAACCGCCCACCGGGTCGCGGAAGTTAAAGCCGCAATAGGACGTGAGCCAGTCCACGGTGTTGCCGCTCTCGTCAAAGAGCAGATCGACCATTTCCACCTTGGCGTTCTGTTCGCCGTCCGCGCCGGTGGTATAGGCCAGCCAGTTGTCGTGCATCTCAGTGGGGTCCTGATAGTCTTTTCCGCCGTTGCGCGCCGCCTTCATTTCGGGCGGGTTGACGGCAAACACGTCGCAGGTCATCTGGGACGTTCCGCCGTAGATGCCCGCTTTTTCAATGGCCATCACGCTCAATTCGCCGTTCGCTTGCTGGGTGCTCGAAGCGAGCGCCGCAAGGCCGGAGCCGCCCAGACCCACCACCAGAATGTCCGTATCCAGCGTCACGGTTTCATTCTTCTGTTCGATGGTTCCGTCAAAAACCTCCGCGGGGGAACGGTCGCTGCCCGCCGCCTTGAGGGCCTCCGTCAGCGCTTCCGCCGCGGCCAGCTTGACGGCGTTGGAGGTGGCCGTCGCGCCGGTGATCGCGTCGATGACCACAGAATTGTTCTCGATCATGCGGGGCAGCAGGTTGGCCTTGACGCTCTGCATCATGCCGTAGCTTTCGTCGTTGCCGTCCTCAATGGTCACGTCCACGATCTTGCTTTCATCCACCGTGACGCTCACGACCACGGGGTTGACTTTGAAATAGCCGATGGCCGAGCCGGTATAGGTTCCGGGCGCCAGCGTCACTGCGGCTTCTTCCGTGCCGGCCGCCTGCGCGATGCACTGCTTTGCCGCCGTCAGCACCGCCGCGCTGGACACCGTTGCGCCGGAAACCGCGTCCACCTCGGCGCTCTGCGCATCCAAAATGGCCTGCGGCAGTTCTTCGATGGCGCGGGAACCCACGCCCTGGGTCTCACTGTCGCCCACGGCGTTCACCGCGGTAATTGCATCTGCGGAAAACGTCATGGTCACGGTCACATCTCCGCCAAAGCCCTTGACCGTGGCGGTGTAATCGCCCGCGGCGTAGAGGCTCTGCGCCGCAGGAGCCTGTGTGGGTTCTGCCGTCGGCTCCGCCGTGGGCTCGGCGTCCGCTTCCTTGGCGGGCGCGCAGGCCGCAAGCGACAGCACAAGCAGTGCCGCAAGCAGCAGCGCAAGCATCTGTCTGGTCTTTTTCATGATTCTTCTCCTCCTTTTTTGAGGGAATTTTTGGAAACTCCCCCTCTGTTTCCATCTTACCGCGCTTTTCTTGACAAACAAGTATCGATTTATTACACTATCCGTAACCAAACAGAACATCTCCCCCTTTTCCTTCTTTCTGCTTTGTGTGCTATCCTATGTTCCGGGAGTGTGTTTTATGGAGATCAATCAACTCAAACAGGTGGTTGCCGTGGCCGACACCGGCAGCATTTTTGCCGCGTCCGAAAAGCTCTATCTGTCCCGCCCGGCGTTGAGCAAATCCCTCTCCCGGCTGGAAGCCGAGCTGGGGGCGGAGCTTTTTTCGCGCCATTCCTCCGGCGTATCGCTCACGCGGGAAGGAGAACAGCTGCTGCCAAAAATCCGTCAGGCGGTGGAAGCGTTCGAGCAGGTGGAGAAGGAAGCGCTCGCGCTCCAAAAGCGCCAGAACACCGTGCATTTGGGCTTCGTTTATGGCGCGCAGCGGCTGCTGGACGACCGGCTTTCCGCCTTTTGCGCGGCGCACCCGGAGATCAGCGTCGAAAGCAGCTTCATTTCCAACGAAGCGCTGCCCCGGGCGCTCAAAAGCGGTCAGCTGGATCTTTGCTGCTGCGGTGGACGGATGGACGATTTCGAATCGATCCACTATCCCATCCTGCGCGAGCCCATTGCCTTCGGCGTGTCCGCCCAGAGCGACGCAGCCAAACGGGGTTACCTGACCCACGGGGAATACGCTTCTTCCGTCGTGTTCGGGCCGACGGAAGGGAACGACGGCGCGTTCGTCATTCACGACGGCAGCAGCTGGATCCGAAAAAACCCTGCTGGCGCGGCCTATCTTCACAGCGACGACATGCTCTATCTTTGCAGCCAGGTGAAGGCCGGAAAGGGCATTCTCGGGATGCCGCAGACCATCGCCTCCGCGTTCCATTTTGAGGGCGTGGTCTTTGTGCCGGAAGAAGCGCCCGTCAAATACTGGGAGCTGTCCATTCATTATTTGACCGCCAAGCCCAACGCCGCCATGCGCCTGCTGCTCGACGAAGTGTTTCCGCCCCTGCCGTAGCGACGGTTTATTGATAGCTTCCAGCTTATTCTTACACTTTCCCCCGTCAAACGCCCACTTCTTCAGAGAAGCACTGCGCGCTGACCGCAGGCGCACTGTTTCGCTCAGCCGCATCCCAAACGCCCGTTGGAACAACATCGCGCGCCCTTTTCCGCATACACTCTTGAGGATTCCCCTCCCATAAATGTACTTCATCATTGGCTCTTGCAGGACAATTGATATTCAGTCATTTTACTTGAAGCCCGCTCTCTCCTCTTTCCCTGTGAGTGTACACTCCTCATCGGCTCTCCATTGCTGATTGTGCTTCCGTCATTGATGTTGGATCCACTTTCCCCCCTTTCCCGTCTGTCCGCTTGCCCACACATACTCTCGCCCTTCGCGCTTTTTAGAGCTTTTCTTTCAAACTCCTTTGGACTGCCGCCCTTTTCTCTCTCCCCTGGGCCGCTCTCCCACTGCTCATCAATCCGTTTTCACGCTTTTTCAAACCGAAACGAATCCCCTCTGCCACGCCTCCACTGCTCGACGAGCTGTTTCCGCCCCTCATCTGCGCGTTTCCCCAAACGTCCCTTTTTCCCCGCGCCGCTCCCCCAACCTCCTTCCTGCTTCCACCCTTTTTTCAACCTCCAAAAATAAAAAAATCGCCCCCGCCGCAGGGTATTTCCCGCGACAGAGGGCGTTTTTTCATATGCTTTTCGATCGGGTCAGCCCGCCTCTTTTTCGCCTGCTTTGAGCCGCTGCGGCTTTTGCAGGCGCTTTCTGTTCTGTTCAAAACGGGCAAACCGCCCGCTTTGGTTCCGGCTTTACTTGAGGTTGCGGCCGCTCTGCTTCTTTTCCGCGGCCGAGGTGGAATAGCCGTCCTCCTTCTTGCCCGCGCCATAGAAGGGGTTTTCCGTGCCGCTGATCAGGCGGCGGATATTCTCCCGGTGCGTGAAGAAGATCAGCAGCATCAGCAGGAACATGGCGATCATGTACGCGGGCTTTCCGCCAAAAAGGCTCACCACGAAGAACGCCAGCACGCTCAGCAGCGACGCGAGGGACACAAAGCGCGTCACCATGGCCAGCAGGAACGCCACCGCAAAGATGATGGCCGCCGCCAGCGGGTTGATGGCCAGCATCACGCCGAAGGCGGAAGCCACGCCCTTGCCGCCGCGGAAGCCGTACTGCACCGGCCAGATGTGACCGAGGATGCAGCACACCGCGCCCACCGCCGCGCACACGTCGCCGCCGATCCAGCGGCAGATCACGACGGTGATGCAGCCCTTGAACAGGTCGCCCAGGAACGTCAGCGCGCCCATGCCCCAGCCGAACGTGCGGATCATGTTGGTGGAACCGGCGTTGCCGGAGCCGAAGTTTCGGATGTCCTGCTTCGCCACCTGCGTGCTGAGGATGATGGCCGTCTGAATGGTGCCGAGGAAATAGGCCAAAATGGCGCAGACCAGAATCTTGAGGAACATTTGCTCAAACCTCCTTGCTGAATTGCTTGTTCTGTTTTCTTGGCGTTTTGTGAAAAGGCGTTTCGCTTTCTCTGTTTTCCGGGGAAAAACGAACCGCGCCAAATTCCGGGGCCGCCGCTGTCAGGCAGGCTTCGGCAATTCGATTTTTCCCTGTTTTTCAACCGTTGATCTTTTCGCTCTTTCCGGCCCTCGGGTTTCGCCGCAAGCCGCCGGAGTTTCCTTTTCAGGCTTTTCACCGCGATTGGCTGCCGCCAGAGTTATTTTTCAGGCTTTTTTTCGCCAACCTTCGGAGTTTCATTCTTTCCAGTCGCCCGGCCGCACGATTTGACGTTTCAGCTTATTGCTTTTCGCTCTTTCGCCGTCAGTCGTTCTTGTCCCGCTCGCGCTTTCGCACGATCATGCGGATGGGCGTGCCCGTCAGGCCGAAGGTCTTGCGCAGGTAATTTTCCAGATACCGCTGATAGGAAAAATGCAGGATCGACGGGTCGTTGACGAACAGCACGAACGTCGGCGGCTGCACGCTCACCTGCGTGGCGTAGTAGATCTTGAGCCTGCGGCCCTTGTCGGACGGGGGCTCCGTGACGGTCACGGCCTCGTTGAGCACGTCGTTGAGCATACCGGTGGGCACGCGCATGATGCTCTGGGCATAGACCTCGTCCACCAGATCGATGATCTTGTTGAGCCGCTGTCCGGTTTTTGCGGAAATATACAGCTGCGGAACGTAGCTCATGAACGCCAGATCATTTGCGATGTCTTTTTGGAAATGGTTGATGGTATACGTATCCTTTTCCACCAGATCCCACTTGTTGACCAGCACGACGCAGGCCTTGCCCTCTTCGTGGCAATACCCGGCGATCTTCACGTCCTGCTCGCTCATGCCCTGCGCCGCGTCCACCACGATCAGGCACACGTCGCACCGCCGCACCGCGGCCAAGGAGCGGATCACGCTGTAGCGCTCGATGGATTCATCTTCGATGGCGCGCTTTCTGCGGATGCCCGCCGTGTCCACGATGAGGTAATTTTTCCCGTCGACGGAAAAGCGGGAGTCGATGGAATCGCGGGTCGTTCCGGCCACGTTTGAAACGATCGTGCGCTCTTCGCCCACCAGCGCGTTCACCAGCGAGGACTTGCCCACGTTGGGCTTTCCGACCACGGCGATCTGGATGAGGTTCTCTTCGCCCTCGTGCTCCTCCGGTTCGGGGAAGTGGGAAACGATCTCGTCGAGCAGGTCGCCAAGGCCCAGCCCCTGTCCGGCGGAAATGCCGATGGGTTCGCCGATGCCCAGGGCGTAAAAGTCGTAGATATTGTCCGCAATGCCCTGATGATCGATCTTATTGACCCCAAGAACGATGGGCTTTTTCGTCCGGCGCAGCATGTTGGCCACTTCGTAATCCGCCGCCGTGATGCCCTCGCGCGCGTCGCACAGGAACAGGATCACGTCCGCCGTCTCCATGGCCAGCTCGGCCTGGCGGCGCATCTGCGCAAGGATGATGTCCTCGCTCAGCGGCTCGATGCCCCCCGTATCAATAAGGGTAAAGGAGTGGGAAAGCCATTGTGCATCGGCGTAAATGCGGTCGCGGGTCACGCCGGGCGTGTCCTCCACGATGGCGATGCGCTTTCCCACCAGTTTGTTAAAAAGGGTGGATTTGCCGACGTTTGGCCGGCCCACCACCGCAACCAGTGGTTTTGCCATGGGCTGTTGTCCTCCAGCTCTGTTTGTTTAGTCGTCCAAAAGGGCGCGTACGAAATCCGCGCCGTCCACATACGCCGCCCGCACCTGGCAGCCGAGAGCCTTCCCAAGGTCGCCGAGGTGGGAATCGTCCAAAAAAGTATCTTCGTTTTCCCGCAGCATGGAACGTGGGAGCACCAGCCTGCCGCCTTCGATCTGCCCCGAAAGCGCGTCGATGAGGTCGCGCCCCACCAGCAGGCCCGCCACGGTCACCGTGCCGCCGAAGAAGCGGTTTTTCACGGTGATGATCTTGCAGCGCACGCCGGTTTTTTCCGTCACCAGATCGGCCATGCGCCGCAGCCACCGGGACGCGGAAACGCCCGTGGCCATGGTGACGGTTCTGCCCTTTGCGCAGCCTTTTTTCCGGCTCCTGAGCGCCGCGTGCAGCTCGTCCTCGAATTTTCGCATCATGCCGATGCCGTTTTCGATCTGCGGATAGCCCTCATACACCTCCGCCGGGGGCGCCGGCCGGTCGCACAGGGCGTAAAATTCATCCGCCGGGAAGATAAAGTGCGTGCCGCGCTCCGCAAAGCAGCGCTTCTGCCAGCGCTCGATCTGTTCAAGCACCTTTGCCGCGCCCTCGGGCGTATAGGTGTCCAGCCTGGCAAGGCCCTCCCGGTGTCCGGTCAGGCCCACGGGCACCGCCGCCACGCTGCGCACGCCCGGCCCCAAGTTCCAGAGGTCATTGAGCGTCTGCTCGAGAACATCGCCGTCGTTCCAGCCGGGGCAGAGCACGATCTGGCAATTGAGCGCCACGCCGCCCGCGATGAGCTTTGTGAGCTGATCCATGAGCTTGGCCGCCCGGGGCTGGCGCATCATGCGCACCCGCGCCTCAGGGTTCGTGGCGTGAACGGAAACGTATAGAATGGGGATCTGCCGGTCGATGATGCGCTGCAATTCCCGGTCGGACACGTTGGTGAGCGTGACAAAATTGCCCATCATAAAGGACATACGCCAGTCGTCGTCCTTGACATAGAGCGTTTCGCGCATTCCTTTGGGCATTTGATCCACAAAGCAGAACACGCAGTGGTTCGCGCAGCAGCGGATGGAGCTCATCAGGCCGTTTTCAAAGCCCATGCCGAGGATCTCCTCCTCCTCCTTTTCGATCTCCGCTTCCAAAAGCTCGCCGTCCGGCTTTCGCACCGTGACGGTCAGCTCCTCCTGCGCGCAGAAAAATTCGTAGTCCACCACGTCGCGGACCGGCTGGTCGTCGATGGCCACGAGAACGTCGCCCGGCTCGATGCCCACTTCTTCGGCAATGCTTCCCGGTTCTACGTCCACAATGACATGTTCCATGTTGCTGTTGCTCTCCGTTTTTCTCAGTTGTCAAAGGCGCTGCGCCTTCATCCGTCTGGATCTGCGGATGCGCTCGCGCGACCGCCGCTTGAAAACTGTTGGCCTTTGACGTATAGTATACACCATTTTGCGGCGGATTAACAGTCTCTGTGCGGGGCAAACAGGCGGAAATCCCGTCCTTTTGCCCTTTGCCGCAGGGATTTTGGACAAGCCGCCGTGCCGATGTTTTTTCTCTTCCAAAGCAGCGCTCCCTGTGCATCCTGTAAAAAGTGCGCCGCGCAACTTTCTTCGGCTTTTTCTCGCTGTGCTTTCTTTATTTCTAATTTCTTTTTCCAATTTTTCCAAAATACACAAAAAATTCCGGCCGCCTTCCGCCGGAATCTTCTTTCCCAATTTCCAAATTCACCGCGTTCCCGCGCCGCGCAGCCGCCGCCTTCTTCCCTTCAAACCCTCGACCGCGCCCCAAAGGAGCGCCGAACCGATCGCCGCCGTGACCGCCGCGTCGAAATAGGCCGTGTTGGGCAGGGAGAACACCACGCCGCACAGCCCCTCGAGCGCCAGCGCCGCCCCAAGCACTGCGCCGAGCGCGCCGAAACCCGCCGCCATGGCCGCGCGCCGATCGCCCAGCAGCGCCGGGAGCAGCGCCGCTGACAGACCCAGGAACACGCCCGGTTCTACCAGCAGCGAAAGACCGCCCAGCGCGCAAAGGAGCAGACCGCCCACCGCCGCCGCAGAAAGCAGGGCGCATAATTTTTCCATGCGGCCGGGAATTCTTTTCCAGAGCGCCGCCGCCGGGACGCACAGGAACCAGACCGCGGCAAAGGGCTCCACCGCGCCGAGCAGCAGCAGCGAAACGAAGGTCATCGTCGCCGGGAACCGCTTCACGCCCAGCGCGTGCAAAAGGGGCTGCGCCGCGCCGGTCGCAAGCGCCGCCAGCGCGCAGAGGGTCAAAGGAACGCCAATCGTCATGGGGAGGTTTTCTCGCTTTCCAATCGTCGGCTCGCCGGTCGCCCGGGATCGCAAAGCCGCTCCCCTTACTCTGCGCCGCGCGCCCTCCCGCCACACCCGGAAAAGTTTGGGGCGGGGATCTTTGGGGGAGACGTTGGGGAGACTTTTTGAAAAAAGTCCCCCCAAACCCCCTCAAAAACTTTCAAAATGAAAGAAAAGCAAAAGGCCAAGGCTTCCCTTCTGATGGGGGATAAAAAAGGATTTCTTCAAACCGAAAGGCTCCCCTTTTGATGGGGGAAAGGAAAAACTTTTATAAAGCCCGAAGTGCTTCCCGTCTATTGGGATCGGGAGAAAAATTTTCGCAGGGGAAAGGGGTTCTTCTCACGAAGCAGGCTCAATTTCCAATTTTCGCTTTCTTCGAAAAAGAAATTTCCAAACGCAGAATTGTTTCTGAAAATTTTTCGGAAACTTCCTCAAGAAGCCAGCCACTCGTCTTTATTTTCTCTTTTCTTTGAAAGTTTTTCGGGGGCAAAGCACAAACCTGCCGCTCACTTTTCTCCCTTTCTTCAGCCGCTCGTCAGAAGGCAGCTGCCCCGTTTTCCAAATTTCTCTTTTCTATAAAAGTTTTTGAAGGGTCTGGAAAACTTTTTTTCAAAGGTTGTCACCCGCGAGGGTGACATGCTTCCTTGCTGAAATGCCAAATTTTCAGCAGGAAAATTTGGTAAAAAGTTTCCCAGCGGGGTCAAGGGGGGCTGACACCGACCGCGCCCAGCGGGCGAAAAAGGAAGGGGGAAGCCCACTGAGCAAAGGAGTTCCGGAAGCGTTAGCGAACCGGAACGACTATTTCCCCAAACCGCCTACGGCGCTTTGCGGATTTTATCAAGGAGGTATATCGCCCTTTGGGCGATGAGGTTGCGAAGTGAGGACGTACCCTTGCGTTACGTCCCCCCTCACACCAGCCGCAGAAACGCTGCCATTGCGCCGGTCTCGCCGAGCGCCTTCTTGTCGCGGCGATAGGAGAAAAACCCTTCGCCGCAGCAGGTGCAGGCCCCGCTCTGCGCGATATGCTGCGGCAAAAGCCCCGCTTCGAGCAGCTGCGCGCCCATGACCCGCCACAGATCGACGTGATACTTCTTCGTCGCTTCCGTATAGGAAATACAGGGCACTTCCGGGAAGTTCTTTTGAAAAATCTCCATCACCGGCGCGTCCACCTCAAAGCAGTCCGCACAGATCGACGGCCCCACGCCCGCCAGAATGTCCTCCGGCCGGCTGCCGAATTTTTCCTGCATCAAAAGCGCTGCCTTCCTCCCGACGCGCAGGCTCGTGCCCCGCCAGCCGGCGTGTACCATGCCGCCCGCCTTTTTGACCGGATCGTACAAAAACAGCGGAATGCAGTCCGCATGCAGCGTCGTGAGCGTCACGCCCGCTTCGTTCGTGATGAGCCCGTCGCAGTCCGGATAGCGCGCCCCGCCCGGAAACCCCATGCCGCCGTCGCCGCTGTGGGCGACCTCCACGCCGTCGCCGTGGCAATAGCTCACCAGCGCCATGGAGCCATAGGGGAACCCCGCCGCTTTCGCGAACCTCCGGTAGTTTTCAAAGAGCGCTTCCCGGCTGTCCGGCCGGTTCCAGCCCAGATTCAGCGTGGAAAACGCCCCCGTGCTCACGCCGCCAAAGCGCATCGCCAGCCCGTGGGACACGCCGCCCGCCGCTTCAAGCAGCGGGATCGCCGCCCACTTCACACCGTCTTTTTCCCGAATGGAAAAGCCGCACGGCATTGCTGCAAATGCGGCTTCGTAGTCTGTTTTGTTCATTTCGTTTCCTTTTCTTTTTCCTGAAGCAGCAGACGCATCTCTTCCATGAAGGTGTTGATGTCCTTGAACTGGCGATAGACCGACGCAAAGCGCACGTAGGCCACTTCGTCCAGCTCCTTGAGCTGCTGCATGATGATCTCGCCGATGCGCTCGCTGGTGATCTCCTGCTCAAGGGTGTTGAACACCCGCCGGGACACTTCGTCCGCCACGCGCTCGATCTCCGCCGAAGGGATGGGCCGCTTTTCGCAGGCTTTTCGCAGTCCGCCGAGGATCTTTTGGCTATCGAACGGCTCGCGCCGCCCGTCCTTTTTGACCACCATGATGGGGATCTCTTCGATTTTTTCATAGGTGGTGAAGCGCTTCCCGCAGCTGAGGCATTCCCTGCGGCGGCGGATGGAGCTGCCCTCGTCCGTCGGGCGGGAATCGATCACCTTGCTTTCGGGGTATCCGCAATACACGCATTTCATCGCTCGTTCCTCCGGAGGCGTCCGCCTTTTTTTGAAAAACCCTTCGGCCTGTCCGCCCCTGTCAAATTTCGGCAAATTTCTGAGATAATAGTATATCACACCTGCCGGCCGATTGCAATTTTCGCCCCGATCTCGCCGTTTTTCCGCTTTTCAGCACCGGCTCAGATCCACCAGGATCACGTCCTCGCCGAACTTGACGATCTTTCCATAGGGAATGACGCATTCCTGATCCCCCTTGAGCAGCCCGAACAGCCGCCCCGGCCCCGGCACGATCACCGCCATGATCCGCCCGTCGCACAGCTCGATCTGCAGATCCTCGATGTGCCCCAGCCGCCGCCCGTCGCAGATGTTGATGACTTCTTTGGCGCAAAGGTCGTCAAACGTCGATCGCATTGCGCTCCTCCTTCCCGCCCGCGCAGAAACGAACCTTTTTTGATACCTTATGCCCCCTGCGCGCCGTTGTTTCCGCCTTTTTTCCGGGAAAGCCAAAACTGCCA
>JAEYFO010000148.1 GCA_023402915.1 Bacillota bacterium
GGGATGTGCAGCGCGGCGGCTTCGTCGATGGAGCGGGCGTTTTCCGGCAGGTGCGGGAAGGCCACGGTCAGCGGCACGGCGGAAAGGTCGATCTCCACCCGGCGGACATAGGGCGCGTCCGGGTCGGCGGCAAAGATCTTGCCTTCCGTGCCGCCATGGGCCATGGCATAGGCGCGGGTCAGCGCGTCCACGGGGAAAATGCCGTTCTTTGCGCCCGCTTCCACCGCCATGTTCGCGATGGAGAAGCGATCGTCCATGGAAAGCTCGCCCACGCCCTCGCCGGTGAATTCGAGGGACGCATAACGCGCGCCGTCCACGCCGATGAGGCCGATCAGGTGCAAAATCACGTCCTTGCCGGTCACAAAGGGGCGCTTTTTGCCGGTCAGATGGACTTCAATGGCTTCGGGAACCTTGAACCAGGCCGTGCCGGTGGCCATGCCCGCCGCCATGTCCGTGCTGCCCACGCCCGTGGAGAACGCGCCGATGGCGCCGTAGGTGCAGGTGTGGGAGTCTGCGCCGATGATGCAGTCGCCCGGCTTGACAATGCCTTTTTCCGGCAGGAGGGCGTGCTCGATGCCGGCCCGTCCCACTTCATAATAATGAACGATGTGCTGCTCCTTGGCGAACGTGCGCATTTTGAGCGCCAGCGTCGCCGAGGCGATGTCCTTGTTGGGGGTAAAGTGGTCGGGGATGAGGGCGATGCGCGCCGGGTCAAAGACCGTGCTCACGCCCATTTTTTTAAATTCCTTGATGGCGACCGGGCCGGTGATGTCGTTGGCCAGCACCATGTCCAGCCTGCATTCGATCAGGTCGCCTGCGCTGACGGAAGGAAGCCCCGCGTGCGCCGCCAGGATCTTCTGGGTCATTGTCATTGCCATGATTGCGTCTCTCCTTGTGTCGATCAGAAACTAGTGGAACCGCCGCCGGGCGGAAAAGGTTCAAATTTCAAAGGGAAAAAGCGGGAAACCGGGCGCGGCAGGCGCTCAGTGCATCGCGGGATCTTCGGCCACGGCGCGGTTGATGGCGTTGACGTAGGCGCGAACGCTCGCTTCGATGATGTCGGGCGCCAGACCCTTGCCGGTAAAGACCTTTGAGCCGGCGCTGACCCGCACCGTCACTTCGCCAAGGGCGTCCTCGCCTTCGGTAACGGCCTTGATGGAATAATCCACCAGCGGCCAATGTCCGCCCACAACGGCTTCCACAGCGTTATAGGCCGCGTTGACCGGGCCGTCGCCCACAGCCGCTTCCATGCGCTCCGCCCCGTCGTGGAGGAGGCTGACGCTGGCGATGGACTTGATCTTGTTGCCGCTCTGGAGCTGGAAGGATTCGAGCGTATAGGTCTCCGGCACGTCGGCCAGCTCGTGGCCGATGAGCTTTTCCAGATCGCGGTCGGTGATGTGCTTCTTGCGGTCGGCCAGCGCCTTGAAGCGGGCGAACGCGTCGTCCAGCTCCGCGCCGGAGATGCTGTAGCCCAGCTGATTGAGGCGATCCTGGAAGGCGTGGCGGCCGGAATGCTTGCCCAGCACCAGCGAGGTCTTTTCCACGCCCACGTCTTCGGGGCGCATGATCTCGTACGTGCTGGCGTTTTGGAGCATGCCGTGCTGATGGATGCCCGATTCGTGGGCAAAGGCGTTTGCGCCGACGATGGCCTTGAAGGGCTGCACGTTCACGCCGGTGAGCGTGGCGACAAGGCGGCTCGTGGGCGCGATGCGCTGCGTGACGATGTTGGTGTCCAGTCCCTTGTAGTAGTCCGAACGGGTCTTGACGGCCATGACCACTTCTTCCATGGCGGTGTTGCCCGCCCGTTCGCCCATGCCGTTGATGGTGCATTCCACCTGGCGCGCGCCGGCCAGCACGGCGGAAAGGGTGTTGCCCACCGCAAGGCCCAGGTCGTTGTGGCAGTGGACGGAGAAAATGACGTTTTCGCTGCCCGCGGCGTGCTCGCGGATGTAGGTGATGAGCCGGGCGTATTCCTCCGGCATGGTGTATCCCACGGTGTCCGGAATGTTGATGGTGGTGGCGCCCGCCTTGATGACGGCGCTGACCACTTCGACGAGGAAGTCCCAGTCGGAACGGGTGGCGTCCTCGCAGGAGAACTCGATGTCGTCGCAAAGGGACTTGGCGTAGGCGACGTTTTCCACGGCGCGCTCGACGATCTGCTCCTTCGTCATGTGGAGCTTGTATTCCATGTGAATGCGGGACGTGGCGATGAACACGTGCAGGCGGGGATGGGCCGCCTCCCTGACGGCCTCCCACGCGCGGTCGATGTCCCCGCGCACGCAGCGGCAGAGGCCGGCCACGGTGGGCTTTTTGACGGCGGCGGCAATGGCGCGCACCGATTCAAAATCGCCCTGAGAGGAAGCGGGGAAACCCGCCTCGATCACGTCCACACCCAGACGCTCCAGCTGCCGGGCGATCTCCAGCTTTTCCGGCAGGTTCAGGCTGACGCCGGGGGTCTGTTCGCCATCGCGCAGGGTCGTGTCAAAAATGATGATTTTTTCCATGGTTCCAAATTCCTCCTTGAGCGGTTTGAAGATTGCAGGCTGCGTCATGGACAAAAGGCAACAAAAAAACCTTCGTCCTGACTGATCTGGATCAGGACGAAGGCGTGTGACACAATTCCTTCGCGGTACCACCTGACTTCACGCAATGGATGCGTGCGCTCGGCGCAATACGGATTTTTGAAAACAAAAAGCGATATTGCTCCCCGTGATAACGGCAGGGACGCCCGGCGTGCCCTAATAAGCGGCGGAAGCGCCGGCCGTTCAGGCTGCTGCTCAGGGATGAGGTTTCTTCCCGCCGTCATGGATCCCTTGCACCAAGCAGGACCCTCTCTGCTTTCGGGCGAACGGAAGAATGCTTCCCGTCATTGCATTTTTATTTTTGTTGATGCAAGCAATATATCACAGCAAACGGCATCTGTCAACACCTTTGCGGCGGGGGAGAGCGGCCTGTTTTTCGGACAGGACAGACGAAAAGACGCGGGAGTGAAGCGAAAAATATTGACTGAACGTCAACGATGCGTTATGCTGATTTTGTCTGAAAATTCAGAAAAAAGGAGGTCAAACACATTGACCAGGATCAGCAAAGCGCCCGAAGAACGCCGCAGGGATTTTTTGACGGCGGCCAAAAGGCTCTTTTCGCAAAAAGGCTATGAAAAGACCTCTGTGAGCGATATCGTCACGGAAGTGGGCGTGGCGCAGGGGCTGTTTTATTACTATTTTCGCTCCAAGCAGGAGTGCTTTGAAGCGGTGATCGAGGAAGAAGTGGAGCATTGCATCAAAAAGATCCGCGACGCCATCGAGAAAACCGACGAGCCCGTCGAGCGCATCCGCCGCATTTTCAAGATGATGATGGAATACCTCGAGCAGATCGACGAAGTGGCCAGGAAAGCGGGCGCAAAGACCCGGGCGCGCTTTGACGAGCTGGAGGGCCGCATCGGGATGCAGGTGATGGAAGAGGCGACGCAGACGCTCTGCGGCGTGATCGAATACGGCAACGAGCGCGGGGACTTCCATTGCACCTATCCGCTGCCCACGGCGCAGATGATCACCATGGGGCTGCTGTCGCTCATGGCCGGAAAAATCGGCAAGGCGCGGGAAGTGCTCAGCGAATACGAGCCGGTGGTGCAGGATCTTTGCGGGCGGCTGCTGGGCGTGGAGCACTTTTGAGCGGCGCGAAAGCCTTCGAAGGGCTTTGCGTTTTGAAAAATTGAAATCGGAAGAAGCGCGTTTCTTTGGCGAAGCGCGCTTTTTACGTTTTTGGATTTTTCGGAATTTTCGCAGGGGTGAAAGAGCGAAGGACGGTTGGGGCAGGAAAATTTTGAAAAAAAGGCGGAAACTTCGGAAACAGGAGCGCCATTTTCCAAAAAGAAAGCGCAAAAAAGCGCGAAGGCGGGCGAAAGTGCGGCGCGGCGGGGGTTCAGGCCATTCTCCAAACAAAAATCCTCCCGGCAGAATCGGCATATTCTGTCCGGGAGGAAGGGGGCTCCGTTCAGGTGCGAAGGACGTTCAGATGCTCCGGAATCCCTTGCCGATGATCTCGGAGGAGTTGGTGATGGTGATAAAGGCGTGGGGGTCGGTCTGGCGGATGAAATTGCGCAGCAGCACGGCCTGACGGCGGGAGAGCACCGTGGTGATGACCTCCTTCTGCTCGTGGGAATACGCGCCGTAGCCCACGTGGGTCGTTGCGCCGCGGTGCAGCACGTTGGTGATGTACTCCTCGATGGCCTTGTATTCCCTGGAGATGATGACGACGCATTTTCGCACGTTGATGCTGTCGATGACCACGTCCACCAGCGACGCTTTGATGATGAGGCCCAGGATGCAGTAAAGTCCCGTCCGGATGCCGAAGGTCAGGCAGGAGCCCACCGTGATGAGAAAATCCGACACGAACAGGCACTTGCCGATCTCAAGAGAAATGTACTTGTTCAGAATTTTGGCCAGAATATCCGTGCCGCCGGTGGAAGCGCCCAGATTGAACACAATGGCCGAGCCCACCGCAGGCAGCAGGATCGCAAAGCACAATTCAAGCATGGTGTCGTTGGTAAACGGCGCGTCCATGGGGAAAATGGCGGAGCAGATCGAAACGAAAAACGACAGCGCGAAGCTCGAATACACGGTTTTCGAGCCGAAATCCCAGCCCACCGTCACCAGCGCCAGCAGCAGAAACACCACGTTGATGATGGCCATGAACACGCCCACGTCCATCTGCGGGAAAAAGTAGTTGGCCAAAATCGCCAGGCCGGACACGCCGCCGATGGCGAAATGGTTGGGCGTTTTGAACAGGCTGATGCCCAGCGCCGTCATGAACAGGCCAAGATTGAGCAGCAGGAAGGAAAGAATGGAAGATTTTGTCGGTTTTGCCGGTTTTTTCAGCGCCGGCAGCTTGTGTTGTTTGTTCGGCTCGGTTTTCGGTTCCATGATAAAAGACCTCGTACCCCTTCAAAAATAGCGGGCCGCCGGCCTGAATGGATCCGGCGGCCTGTGGAAAACAGGCTCATTGTAGCAGGTTTTGTGACTGAATACAATCCTGCAAGCAGAACTATTTTTTGCAGGAAGAAACGCGATCGAGCAGGAGTTCCATCATTTCCGCCGGGGTTTTCGCCCGCAGCAGCCCCGGCTCGTTCGGGTCGATGCCGTCGCCCACGGCGATCATGGTCGAAGCGGCCAGCCGGAGGGAAAGATCGTTGTCCGAATCGCCCGCAGCGATGGCTTCTTCGGGGGAAATGCCCTTGCGGGCGCAATAGACCTGCGCGCACAGCCCCTTGCTCGTCCCTTTGGGGAAAAGCGAAAGGAAGTTGGGGCGCTCAAGAAGGTCCACTTCGTTCAGATCGGCATGTTCCCGCAGGATGCGCAGCGCTTCCGGCCGTTGTGCCTCGCTGGGACGGACGGAAAGAGAAGCGCGGTCGGCCTGCAATTCCAGCCCGTCGGGAAAAGCGTCCTCCAGGAGCCGGGTCACCCGGCGCACGCAGGCGGGGCAGGGGAGCAGCAGCGCGTTTTGCAGCCCGATGGACGGATCGGTGATCTGAAGGCCGTTTTCGCCAAGGAGGGCCGCGCGAACGAGCCCCAGCGCCTTGGCAAACCCGTACACATAATCGTGCGAGCGGCCGGAGATCAGCGCGATCTGCACCCCCTGCGCCTCAAGCGAAAGCAGCCCGTCCCGCACGGAAGTTTCCACCGGGCGGCGGTATTCGTACAGCGTGCCGTCAATGTCAAACAGCGCCAGTCGGATCATGGAAAAACCCCTTTCGGCCGCGAAAAAGCGCTCTCCAAAGAAAAAGAGCGGACAGTTGCGGCACAATAAATATATGTATAAATGGGAAAAAACAAACAAAAAATGCTGTGAAAAACTATCGTGATAATAACCATTTTTCGAGGCGATGTCAACCAAAAAATGTGAGAAGGGAAAAAGAAAGGGAATACGTCATATTATGTTATTTATTTTGGCTGGGATATTGACGAGCTGGGACAGGGATGATAATATAAAATCACAGAGAAAAAACACGGGGAGTCCGGGGCGGTCCGCCGCGGAACGC
>JAEYFO010000217.1 GCA_023402915.1 Bacillota bacterium
GATATATCACGAACCCCGGCGTGGATCTTCCGCCGCGGGAGAGCGACGGCAAGCTGGACGTTTCCGGCGCGGTCGGCAGCGACGGCACGCTGACGGTCATCAGCGACCTTGGCATGAAGGAGCCTTATATCGGCCAGTCCAATCTGGTTTCGGGCGAGATCGCCGAGGATGTGGCCAGCTATTTTCTCACCAGCCAGCAGCAGCCCTCCGCGGTGTTTCTGGGCGTGCATCTCAACGCCGGCGGCGTCACGTCGGCCTGCGGCATGATCCTTCAGCCCATGCCCAACTGTCCCGAACCCATTTTGGATCTGCTTGAAAGCAGGCTGTACGCGCTCAAGGAGCTGCCCGATCTGCTGGCGGGCGGCATGGACCTCAGGAAGGCCATCGACTGGATGCTCGGCGATACGGAGCCGCAGTACACGCAGGAGCTGACGCCGGAATTCCGCTGCGATTGCAGCCGGGAACGGCTCGAACAGGTGCTCATCAACATGGGCGAAAAAGAGCTGCTGGACATGGCAAAGGAGCAGCACGGCGCAGAACTGACCTGCCATTTCTGCAACAGCGCCTATCGCTTCAGCGAAGAGGAGCTGCGCGCGCTGG
Organism: Bacillota bacterium; assembly: GCA_023402915.1. Lineage (GTDB taxonomy): Bacteria > Bacillota > Clostridia > Christensenellales > CALWSW01 > JAEYFO01. The sequence goes on from JAEYFO010000217.1 coordinate 601, forward strand.
CCGAACGGGCAAAGCAGGCAAAAACCACGCGGGGAGAATTGAATGACGGAGAATAGTCCCAAAGGAAAAGTGCTTCCCTTTGCACAAAACGCGGATTTTTACGCCCGAAAAGGCGACGAACGGCGGGAACGGGGCGCGCTGGCCGAAGCGGCGGCCTTTTACCGCAAAGCGGTCGAGCTGGAGCCGGACGATCCGGATTTTCGGATCCTTCTGGGCTGCGTCTATGGCGAAATGGGCTGCGGCCGCCTCTCGAACCTCCTGCTTGCCAGCGCCCTGTGGCGCGGCGGCCGGGAGGACGCGCTTCTTTATTATCACATGGGCGTGAACTATTTTGACTACCGGCTCTACGACGAGGCCATGGCCTGCTTTCAGGTGATGCTGGGCTGCGACGGCGTGGAGGAGCTGAGCGTTTCGCCGGAGATCAGCGATTTTCTTGAAGAAGAGAGCGAGGACGAAGAGGGCGGACAGCTGCGCAGCCAGTGCAACCAGTATACGAGCGACGCGGTGGAAGCCCTTGGCCGCGGCGAGGACGAAAAGGCGGTCGCGCTTTTGGAAAAGGCCTGGGCGCTCATGCCCTGCTCGCCGGAGCAGGCGTGCAATCTGGCCATGGCCTATTATTGCCGCAAGGACTTTGACCGCGCGATGACGGTGTGCAACCGGGCCATGCTGGAGGACCCCGGCAGCTTGCAGCTGCACTGCGTGCTGGCGCTGCTCTACCGCGAAAGGGGGGACGAAGCGGCGGCGCGCAGGGAGATCGACTTTTTGAAGCAGGCGCCCCTGAGCGGCATTTATGAAGGGCTGAAGGTCGCTGTGACGCTCTTTGACATGGGCGCGCTGGAAGAGGCGCGCGCCGTGCTGGAAAAGCTGCGCGCGCAGCGGCCGTACGACGTGGAAGTGCTTCAGCGGCTGGGAATCTGCTGCTATAACCTTGCGGAGCATGAAGCGGCGGCGGATTGCTGGAAGCGGGCGCGCGCCATCGATCCGGGCGACGAAGTGCTCCGGTTTTACGACGAGGAAAACAAAAAAGCCCTTTCCGGGAAGAAGCACCGAAAGAAGTTTTCCTCCTGCTCCTACGACCTGCCCATGGAGGAGACGCTGGTCTGTCTGACGGCGCTTCAGACCATGCAGCAGGAGGAGCATCCTTCCGAGCGGGAGGACTGGCAGCGGGTGATGAACTGGGCGCTGCGGCGGCAGGATCAGCTGCGCTTTGCGGCGGCGAGCGTGCTGGCGCGGGAAAACAGGGAAGAGGGCGAAAAGATCATCCGCACGATGCTGTGCGATTGTTCCGCCGGCCTTGAAGACAAGCACATGCTGCTGATGCTCCTTTCGAGCCTTGACCCGGACGCGGGGGCGGTGATCTTTCTTCAGGCGGGCGTGGCGGACGTGCAGGTCAGCGATTTTGAGGACCGGCTCCCGAAGGAATACGTTCAGATCCCGGAGCTGTTCGTGCGGAAGCTGACGGAAAACGAAGCGGAGCAGGAAGTGGTCGGCACGGGGATCGGCATGTGGCAGCAGTTCATCAACGCCACGTTCGACGATCCGGTCAATATCCGGCCCGATCAGGTCCCGGCCTTTGCGGCGGCGCTTTCCTATGCAGCCAAGCGGGTGCTGGATCTTCCCGTCACCCAAAAGGAGGAGATCGAAGCCTTCGCCACGACGGTCAGCCGGTTCCGCCGGGCGGAAAACCTGCTTTACGATATGGTGGTCAGACCCATGATAGAAAGGGACGGGGGATCAGACGATGAAAGTGATTGACCTTGACGCGCTGTTCAAGCAGTATTTGCTGGCGCAGATCCGGGCGGGCGCGGACCCGGAGCAGCTGGAAGAGGATGTGCCCGATCTGTATCTGGAATGGCTGGAGCGGCCCATGGCGCAGCTTGAGGGCAAAACGCCGCGGGAATGGTTCGAAAAGCAGGAAAGCCCCCAGCGCATCGAGGCGCTGTGCGCCTATGTCAACGAGGGCGTCGATCCGCCCGACCCGCTGCTGGACGCCATCGAGGACGATCCCGAGGCGGAAGAACTGCTGTATGAGCTGCTTTGTGGAAGGCGCGGCGCGTTCCACACTGCCGAAAAGCTGCTGCGCGCCCGGCGGTACGCGGCGGAGCTGCTCAACCAGAAGGGCTCCCGCCTGCCGGTACGGGAGTACCTTGCGCTGGCGCGGGAGGGCTGCGAGGACGAGAAGCTGCGGGAAGCGGCGGTCGTGGGACTTGCGGCCATGGGCGAGGACGTGAAGGAAGAACTGCTCGAAGCGCTGCGCGGCGCGCCGGACGAAGGGGCGGACTGCCTGCTGGATCTGCTCTCGCTCCTCGGGCAGGACGAGCGTATTTTCGACGCGCTGATCCGGCATTTTCGCGGGCGGTATGAACAGCGGGCGCTGTGCGCGTCCCTGCTGGCCCGCTACGGCGACGAGCGGGCGCTGCCCGTGCTGGAGGAAGCGCTCGGCTCCGTGGGGTATCTGGATTTTTGCGCGCTGCGCGACGCCATCGAGGCGCTGGGCGGCGTGGTTTCGGAAGAGCCGGACTTTTCCGGCGACAAAGATTACGAAAGGATGCGGCTGGGCGAGTGAATACCTATCTTGCGACCTGCAAATTCGGCCTGGAGGGCATCGTGGCCGACGAGTTGCGCGCGCTGGACGCGCAAAACGTGCGCGCCTGCAACGCCCGGGTCTATTTTGAGGGCGGCTGGGACATGCTCTGCCGGGCGAACCTGTGGCTGCGCACGGCGGACCGGGTGTTTTTGCAGCTGGGGAGCTTTCCGGCCAAAACGTTCGAAGAGCTGTTCGAAGGGGTGCGCGCCCTGCCGTGGGAGGAGTTCCTCGAAAAGGACGCGGCCTTCCCCGTCAAGGGAAAAAGCGCCCGCTCCCAGCTGCACAGCGTGCCCGACTGTCAGGCCATCACGAAAAAAGCCATTGTGGAGCGGCTCAAGACCCGCCATCACATCAGCTGGTTCCCCGAAACGGGACGGCAGTATATCGTGGAGATCGGCCTGCTGGACGACGTGGCGACCGTGGCGCTGGACGCCAGCGGGGCGGGACTGAACCGCCGGGGCTATCGCACGCTCAACGGGGAAGCGCCCCTTGCGGAGACTCTGGCGGCGGCCATGGTGCTCATCAGCCGCTGGCGGGGCGACCGGCCGTTTCGCGATCCGCTCTGCGGCACGGGCACCATCCCCATCGAGGCAGCCATGATCGCCGAAAACCGTGCGCCCGGCCTGCTGCGGGATTTTGCGGCGGAGCAGTGGCGGCAGATCCCGGAAAAGCTCTGGACGCGGGAACGGGAGCGCGCCCGCGGCCTGATCCGCACGGATCGCGCGCTGGACGTTGCGGGGAGCGACATTGACGAGGGCGCGCTGAATCTGGCGCGCATCCACGCCAAACAGGCCGGGGTGAACGTGCCTTTTACCAAAGGGGATGTTCGAAAGTTCCAAAGCAGGGAGCCGGGCGGCGTGATCGTGTGCAATCCGCCCTACGGCGAGCGGCTCATGGAGCGCAAGGAGTGCGAGGCGCTCTACGGCGACATGGGCAGGGCCTTCTTTGCGCTGCCCAATTGGAAATACCTGATCCTCACGTCCCACCCGAAGTTTGAACGCTGCTTCGGCCGCCGCGCCGATAAGCGCCGCAAGCTCTACAACAGTAGCCTCGTCTGCCAGCTGTATCAGTACTTCTACAAAAAAGTTTGAATTTTTCGGAAAATCTTCTTTACAAATCCGCCCCGATGCCTTATAATAATTCTTGTGCTTGGGGCATTAGCTCAGCTGGCTAGAGTGCCACACTGGCAGTGTGGAAGTCACCGGTTCGAATCCGGTATGCTCCACCAACACATGCGTTTGATGAAAATCAGGCGCATTTTTATTTCTGGAAAAGGAGTTTGCGATGAGAGCGGAGCGCATCGCGCATTGCCGCTTTGGCGAGTGGAAGGGCACTCGCTCTAAAACTTTTTAAGATAAAAATAAAATAGAAACTGTGAACTGCTGCATTCTGATTCTTGACGGATCGGGAATGCGGCGTTTTTGTATGAGATGGGAGTAAATGAAGAATGTAGAGGAAGGGAAGGAAAAGAATACCCACAGCGGAAAGAGCAGATACGGTTCATCCTGTGTGCTTTGGAGGGCGGCTGCTTGGCGCGGGACACGCTTTGTGGAAAAGGAATTCAAAAAGCGAACAAAGCGGAGCGGAAAGGTTGAGAAACGAAGGAATGTTCGCTATAATGGGCAAAACAGAAGTTCTGAAGGAGAAACAGATATGATCGCCCACCTTCGAAAAACGGACGGAGAAGCGCAGCCGCTCGCGCAGCATTGCAGGGCGGTAAGCGAGCTGTGCGCCTGTATCGTCCGGCAGCCGGGATTGGAACAGACGGCGCGGCTCATCGGCCTGCTGCACGATATGGGCAAGGCGACGGAGGAATTTCGAGCCTATCTCTATCGGGCGTGGAAGGAAGAAATGGCCAGATCGCCCCATCACCATGCGCCTGCCGGAGCGATCTATGTTTGCCGGCGCTGGCTTTTCCCGGAGGGGCAGACGGAAATGCAGCGCATGACGGCGCAGATCGTCGCGCTGTGCATTCACGGGCATCATGCGGGGCTGGCCGATTGTCTGGATGAGAATGGAACTTCTCCGTGGCTCATGGCAATGGAGCGGAAAGAGGACGAGGAGGTTCTGGCGCAGGCCGGCCAGTGGTTCTTTGCGCATGTCATTTCAGAAGAAGAGCTCGGCGAACTGTTTGAACAGGCGACGGCGGAGATCGAAGCGTTTTATCAGAAGATCCGGAAAAATTTGGGGAAAAATACAAAAAGCATGGTCTACGCCCAGCTGGGGCTGCTCACGCGCCTGCTGTTGAGCGTTCTGATCGATGCGGATCGGTGGGATTCCGCCTGTTTTGAATATCGGGAAGATCCTTTTGCCGCAGCGGAAAAACTCCCGGATTGGACGGAGCTGCTCGCACGGTTTGAAACGTTTCGAAAAACGAACCTCAATGGCAGCGGAGAGATCAACCGCGTCCGCGCGGCGGTTTCAGACGAGTGCTTTCAAAATGCGGACGCTTCTCCCGGCGTTGTGACGCTGTGCGTGCCCACGGGCGGCGGAAAAACCTTTTCCAGCCTGCGTTACGCCCTGCGCCATGCGGCAAGGAACGGCCAGCAGCGCGTTTTTTACATCATCCCCTACAACACCATCCTCGACCAGAATGCGCAGGACATTCGCCGGGCGCTGGCGGACGACCCGTCCAGTCTGGAGCATCATTCGAACGTTGTTCTGCCGGAAACGGAGGACGGCGGGGAAAACGGGCGGGCGCAGGCGCAGTACCGCCGGTTGACGGAGCGCTGGGACAGCGGCATTATTCTGACCAGTCTGGTGCAGTTCCTCAATGCCTGCTATGCCGCTTCCAATACCGATGCGCGCCGGTTTTTCCGTCTGACGAATGCCGTGCTGATCTTCGATGAGATCCAGTCCCTGCCAAAGCATTGCAAAACGCTCTTTGAACGGGCGGCGGCCTTTCTTTCCGCCTGCTGCGGCAGCACGGTGGTGCTTTGCACGGCCACGCAGCCCCGGCTGAACTTTGACCCGGCGCCGCGGCCGCTGATCGCCGACGCGAAAGCACTTTGCCGGCAGCTCAAACGGGTGCGGTATCTGGCGCAGCTGGAAAAACCGCGCACCTGCGCGGAGGCTGCGGAGGGTGTGGCGGCGCTGCTTTGGGAGCGGTCTGTGCTGGCCGTTGTCAACACGAAGGCCATGGCGTGGGAGCTCTATCAGGAAACGACGGCGCTGCTCCAGACGGGCGGCATGACGGTCGTGGAAGCAGACGCTTTCTTTTCAGAGGAAGAGATTCTCCGCCGCGCCCGGCAAAGCGCGCCCCAAGAGGCGCTGTGCGTTCATCTGAGCACCTTCCTTTGTCCGGCCCACAGAAAGGCGATCCTTGCGTGGATGAAATGCTGGCTGCGGGAGGGGAAGCGCGTGCTGTGCGTTTCAACGGCGCTGATCGAAGCGGGCGTGAACATCAGCTTTCCGGTGGTGGTGCGGAGCCTGGCGGGACTGCCGAGCATCGTGCAGGCGGCGGGGCGCGCCAACCGCAGCATGGAATACGGCCGGGGCGACGTGTATCTTTGGGAATTTTCGGAAGAAGAGCTGAACAATCTGCCGGACATTCAAAACGGCGGAAATCTCTCCCGCGCCATTTTACGGCAAGGCGATCCGGACGCGCTGGAGTTCCCGGAAACCATGGACGCCTATTTTGCGCAGGAGGAAGCGTATACGAAACGAAGAGCGGACTGCCCGGCAAAAGAAAAGGGCTTTACGCTGGCCGGTCTGCTTGACGAAAATGAAAAGTGCGCGCAGGCGGCGCGGGGGAAAAAGCGGTTCCGGCAGCTGATGCTGTATCAGAGCTTCCGCACGGCCGGGCGGCAATTCCAGGTGATCCCGGATCGGACGACTGCGGTGCTGGTTCCTTTCGGCGCGGGAAAGCAGCTGATCGCACAGATGGCCGCAGAGCACACGATGGAGGAGGAGATCGCGCTGCTTCGCCGGGCGCAGAGCTATTGCGTGGCGCTGTATGATAGGACGTTCCGGCGACTTCAGGAGCAGGATGCGGTGTTCCTGCTGGAGGAATGCGGCGTGTGGGCGCTGAAAGAGGGATTTTACGACGCGCATGGCGGCGTGAAATGGGAGTAGGGGAAATTTGTGAGACACAGGATTAAGGTGTACAATCTAAATAAAAACTTTTAGTGATTTGTTGGATAAATGATTGACGAAAAAGACTTCGTCAAGTACAATATGGAAAACGGCAGCACAGGAAATCAAAAGAAAAGGGAAAGCGCAGCAAATTGCGCTTTCCCCAATCTAAAAAAACAGTATCCTACAAATCACTAATTTCAACCCACATTCACAGCCAAGTAAGCCGCGAACGACATGAAAATTATTATACCGGATCGGCGTGCGGCTGGCAAGCGGAAAGCAGCGAAAGGAGGAAAAAGAAATATGCAGCAAAGGAGGAAGAACCGTGAACATTCGCAATGCCATTCAATATCGCCTGACAGGGCGGTACGCCCTCTTTTCTGACCCCATCACCCGCATGGGCGGCGAGCGCCAGAGCTATCCCGTGCCGACCTATCAGGCGCTCAAGGGAATTACCGAAAGCGTGTACTGGAAACCCTCGATACTTTGGATCATAGATTCTGTTCGTATTTTACACGAGTTCAAGATGGAGAAAAAGAGCATCCGCCCCATCAGCTACGAGGGCGCGGCCAGCACCCTTTCGATCTATACATACCTTTCCGCCGTCGCCTACGAGGTGCGGGCGCACTTCATCCCCAACCCCTACCGGACGGAGCCCGATCTCATCGCGGACGGCCGGAACGAAAACAAGCATCACAACATCGCGATGCGCATGGTCGAAAAGGGTGGGCGGCGGGACGTTTTTCTGGGGACGCGGGAATGCGCCGCCTATGTGGAGCCGATTGAGAGCTACGGCGCGCAGAAGAGCTTTTATCAGGGGACCGGCGAGCTGGATCTGGGCGTGATGTTCCACAGCTTTGCCTATCCGGACGAGACGGGCAGGGACGAGCTGGGCGTCCGGCTCTGGAACGCGAAAATGACGGACGGCGAGATCGTTTTCCCCCGGCCGGAAGAGTGCGGCCCGGCCCTGTACCGGACGGTTCGCCCCATGAAGGCCAAAGCGTTCGGCGGCGCTTCCGGCAATTTTGTCGGACTGGAGGAACCGGCGCTTTTGAAACTGCTGGAGGAAGTTGAGGGGGAGGAGCGATGAGCTGGGTCAGGCAGTTATGCACGGCGTATGATGTGATGGCGGACAGCGGAAGCGGCGACGACCTGCCGCTTCCGGCCGGTTTTGTGCGAAAAAATGTCAAATATAACGTGATCCTTTCGGCAGCGGGCGAGTTCGTTACGGCGCAGGTGCTTTCCAAAGAGGAATCCGCCTGCATCGTTCCGAGCACGCCCGGGGCGGAAAGCAGAACGAGTACGAAGCGGATCCCCTTCCCGCTGGCGGAGCAGCTGAAATATTTCGGCTGCACGGCGGAGGGGAAAGGGGTATGCCTGCAAAATTATCTCGAACAGCTGTCAAGGTGGTGCGATTCCCCCGGCGCGCCGGATTGCCTGCGCGTCCTGCGGGACTATCTGGAAAAAGAGACGCTGTATGAGGA
>JAEYFO010000241.1 GCA_023402915.1 Bacillota bacterium
GAGTATGCCAAGACCTCTTCCGGCCAGTTCGAAGGCCCCACCATGGAACAGTTCCTGCTGATGAAGGAAACCCTCAAGGGCTCGAGCGTCAAGCTCAAGGTCGCGGGCGTGAAGTTCCCCCGTCCTCAGAACGCCTATTGCTTCCTGATGGCCGGCGCCGACCTGATCGGCACCCGTGCGGCTCCTCAGATGATCGACGCTCTCGATCAGATGCGCGAGATCGGCATCATCCCCGCCTACAAGGGCTAACCGTTCAATTAAATACGTAATGCTCAAACAAAAAACGGGAGACGCTTTTGAAGCGCTTCCCGTTTTTCGTTTGCCAACCGGTTCAGGTAGAAAAAGGCGACTGCGTGTCGCAGTGTGCGAAACATTCTTGCGCAATGCGGATCAGCAAATGCAATTCGGGCCGGTTATCGCCCTTTTTCCAGGCGAAGCCATGTGTAGAGGATTCATAGCCCTTTGCCGGACGGAATACTACATTGCCTGGAGCGGGTGGAATGGAATAATTAATGCTTGAAACGCAAAGGCCGGTAGAAGCGCAAAGAACTGCGTTGTCGTGCGAATCCGAATAAGAAATATCGGCAGGAAGACAGTAACGCTTGATTTCGATCGCCTGACGGCTCTCATCCATTCCGGGTGGAATGGCAGGCAGCATCAAAGATTCTCCATTAAGGTCAGAAAAGGAGATTACCTGTTTTTGCGCAAGCGGGTGGTTGGCGCACAGCGCATATCCCCAGCGGCTTGCACAGAGGGGCGCATAATCGATTTCGTTTGAGCCTTCAACTTCTGTGCTATCGGCAAAGAGCAGATCGCGATTTCCGTGGAGCAAATCTGAGACGAAGTAACCCAAGCGATAAGTGTGCAAAATAAATCCGAAGGTATCCTGCGCTTCATAAAAAAGGCGAAGGGCCTTTGCCAGCGTGGTCTCGTCGATCAAACGGCGAATGCCGATGTGGAGGATTTGACGTTGACGGCAGGCGCTTTGACGCGCCTCCTGAATGCTTTTGTTCCAGTCCTGCTGAAGGCGTACAGCGTGTTCGTAAAGAACTTTTCCGGCGCGGGTAAGCTGGGCGCGATTCCCGGGATCAAACAGGAGAAACCCGACTTCCTCTTCCAGAGATTTGATCTGATAGGAGATAGTAGATTGGCTTAAAAACAGCATTTCCGCAGCCTTGGTGAAATTTTGGTAGTTTGCAACGGCTGTGAAGCATTCCAATTCTTTTGTTGTCAAAGAGTTCACCGCCTTTTCGGATCGTAGGAAGATATGCTTGTTGTAAATATATCAAATGCGGGCGGGATTTTCAATGATAAGGTGATGAAATTATTAAATTGTGCTATCGGCCTTTTCTGTTGGACATAAAAATGTGAGAATATTATGATTGGTGTGTGCAAAAGAATAATTAGGATTTGCACAGAACACAGACAAAAGGAGAGGATAGCATGAAGAAGAAAAGGTTTTTAGCGGCTCTGCTTGCCGTGCTGCTGCTGTGCCTGTGCGCTTGCGGGACGCAGACGCAGGCTCCGGAAGAAACCGGGCAGACTGCTGCGCCAACTGCCCAGCCTGAAGAAACGCCTGCAGTGCGCCAGGATGAGAAAGCGACGGCGTATCAGCCCGGGGTCTATACTGCGGTTGGACAGGGAAACAACGGAGACGTCGAGGTTGAAGTGACGTTTTCTGAAACGGAAATTTTGAAGGTGGAAGTAACAAAAGAGGCGGAGACGGTCGGTATCGGTACTGCGGCGATTGAAAAAATTCCCGCTGCAATCAAAGACGGGCAGACGCTCAACGTCAACGCGATTTCCGGCGCCACCAACACCAGCAACGCTATTTTGGAGGCGGTAGAGGACTGCATCAGGCAGGCAGGCGGAGATCCGGAGACACTCAAAGGAAAAACTGTAGGATCCGGACAGGATGTGGAGGAAAAGACGCTTTCTGCCGATGTTGTTGTTGTCGGCGGCGGCGCTTCCGGTCTTGCCGCCGCGGTCGAGGCATTGCAAAAGGGGCTTTCTGTGGCCGTTGTAGAGAAGAAAGATTATCTCGGCGGCATGGCTTCGGGCATTGAGGGGATGTTTGGCTATGGAAGTCGGATGCAGAAAGAAGCCGGCGTGGAGCTTCCGACGCTTTCCAGTCTGATCGATGAAGAAATGACGTATACGAATTATCGGTCTGATGCGGTCGTATGGAGAAATTTGTTCAGCACGTCTGGCGAAACGATCGACTGGCTACAGGATCTCGGGATCGAATTTGACCGGGTGGATACTTATCAGGGCGCCAGTCTGTTCCAGTGTTTTCACTGGTTCCCTAACAAGGGCGGCGTCAGCTATGTCGAAACTCTCAGCAAATACTTGCAGGAGAATGGGGCGCAGCTGCTGCTGGGAACGGCTGCTACAGAGCTGGAGACGGATCAAAACGGCGCAGTAACCGGAGTGAAAGCGACCAATTCCTTCAAAAATGAAAGCTACCAGATCAATGCAGAAGCGGTGATCCTGTGCACAGGCGGTTTGGCGGGGAATATGGAATTGATGCAGGAGCTTACGGGCGACGATACCAGCCATGCGATGAATCAGTCGATGTCTGTCGGCGACGGCTACAAGATGGCTGCGGCTGTCGGAGCCGGAGCAACTGACGTTTGCGCATTGCAGTGGCCCTATGTCTATGGCTATGACGTAATGGATGACCGCACGAACGATCTGTTCCTTGCCGCTGGATACCAGTGCCTGCCGATCATCAATCAGGACGGAGTGCGCTTCTTTGCAGAAGATATTTATGTCAAATACTTCACTGCGCTGTTTATGAATGCGCTGTCTTCCCAGGAGAAGAACTATGTTCTGATTGACCAGAACACTCTGGAACGATATGAAACCGGAGAAGGTATTCTCAATGGCTTTTGGATTCTGTGCAATGCTGGCGATCATCTTCCTTATCTGCGTTCCCTTTTGGAAGAAGCAACGACTGACGGAAACGGACAGGTGATCAAAGGCGAAACGCTGGAAATGCTTTCTGATGCGATCGGTTGCGATCCCGCAGTATTGCAGGAAACGGTGGAGCGTTATAATAGCTTTGCTGCGTCTGGCGTGGATGAAGACTTTGGAAAAGACGCCGCTTACCTTTATGAGATCGGCGCAGGCCCGTACTATGCTGTACAGCTCAGCCGCTGCTATGTAACTTCAGTTGGCGGCATCAACATTGACGCGGGAAATCGTGTGCTTGATGCAAACGATAAGCCGATTGCCGGATTGTACAGCGCTGGCGTGGATAGCTGCGAACTGTACAAGGAAACGTATAACTACCAGCTTTCCGGAGGTATGATGGCATATAACGTTTATTCCGGCCGCAATGCGGTAAAGTCGATCGTATATGATCGCAAGTAGCTGCCGGTAATGAGGAAAGCGTGGAAGCCTGGCAGGCTAACCGCTTTGTGAAACATTGGAACGAAGGGACCCGGAATGCTGCGGCAAACCGGGTCTTTTTGTGCGTTTTGGCGCGCGGACGCTACTTCTAAAAAAGAGAAACGGCAGGAAGAATCTTCTCCCTGCCGGCGGTTTTGCCGAAGTTAAAACACATATTGAAACACGATCATGAAAACGCCCAGCGCGCAAAGCACCACGCCCGTAGCGCGGTTGAGCGCCTTTGCGGAGGCGACGTTGGCGAATTTGGCCGACAGCCACGCGCCCAGAAGCGTGAACGCCACGCACATCGCCAGGATGGAAAGGTCGGTCACGCCCGAACCGATGGCGAAGTGGGAGACCGCGCCGGTGAGCGCCGTGAACGTCATGATGAACACACTCGTGCCCACGGCGGTCTTGAGCTCATAGCCCAGCACGGACACCAGCACCAGCAGCATCATCATGCCGCCGCCCGCGCCCACAAAACCGCAGATCAAGCCGATCACAACGCCGCCGAGGATGGACTTGACGGCCATCTGCTTCGGGTCGCGCTGCGCCATGCTTTCGCGGGTGGTCATGACCGGGCGGACGATGAACTTGACGCCAACGAGCAGCGTCATGAACATGGAAAAGCCGCCCATGGTGGATTTGGGAACGAGCGAGCCCAAGTAGCTGCCCACCAGCGTGAACAGCAGCACGGAAACCATCATGAGGAGACCGTTTTTTACGTCAAGATTTTTGTTTTTGTGATACGTCCAGGCAGAGATCGCCGACGCGAGCACGTCGGAAGCCAGGGAAATGCCCACCGCTTCATAGGGATCGACCCCGAGAAACGTGATGAGCATCGGGGAGATCACCGCGGCGGCGGAAAGCCCCGCAAGTCCCGTTCCGATCCCGGCGCCCAGACCGGCGATCAGGCAGACGAGAAGTTTGACCAACATGAACCACACCATCCCTCAATCGTTTTATTCAAACTCTATTTGAATCCTATTATAAAAATCCGCAGCCGAATTGTCTTGGCATAAAGGCAGAATTGTCGAAAAAACAGTCCAAAACAAAAGACGTTCCGGGCAGAAAAGTCAAACGCGCTCCGGCAGAATTTGCGAGGAAAGAAAAGGCCAACGCCTTCAACCTTTGAAGAAAGGACGGAAGCGCCTGGAAAACCGTTTGCAGGCAATGCCGTTTTGAAAAAATAGACGGCCCTCGCAGAAAACTGCCGATCGTGCTTGGAGGCAGGACGTTTCAAAACACCCTGTTCAGCAAATTTTGCTGCCCAAAGCGGCCGCTGAACTTCCGCGCGGATGGAAAATTTCTTCGGAAAAGGCTTTCTTTTCTGCTCCACAGCCCGCTGCCTGAAACGCCGGGTTCAGGGAGCCGAGAAAGCGGAAACAAAAACAGCGCGGCCAGAGCAGCCGCGCCGAAAAAGGCAGGAGGGAAGGGGTCAGGCTTTCGTCGTTTTGAAAACGAAGGTCTTTTGCATCGCATAGCTGAAGCAGAACAGCAGCGCCTCCACAATGAGCTTCGCAATGGCCAGCGGGATGCCCGCCACCGACGTGAACAGCAGCAGCAGCCCGTAGTTGGCCGCCAAAATCACCACCACCAGCGCATAATAGCTCAAAAGCGAATGGCGCGCGCCCCGTTTGAACACCAGCCGCCGGTTGACCAGATAGTTAAACAGCGAACTGATGGCGCGGGCCGCTACAACGCTCACGAGCAGCTGGTGCGTCAGCGCCTGAAAGGCCAGCAACAGCACATAATCCAGCGCCGCCGCCGCAAGGGACGAGCCGATGAAGCGGAAGATCTGCCCGTAGATGAACAGGCTATCCCGAACGACGTGGAAATGAGAGCTTTTGTTGCCGTCAAGATAGACCGTTTCGATGGGCACTTCATAAAAGGGAAGGTTGTGGGGCTTTGCTTCGAGCAGCATCCGGGTTTCGTATTCGTAGCGCTCGCCGGGCAGCTCCGCCATCCAGGGCAGGCTGTCCGCCGGCATGGCGCGAAGGCCGGTCTGGGTGTCGCTGACACGAACGCCCGCCAGCGCAAACACGCCGCGGGTGATGCCGTTTCCCAGCCGGGAGCGCAGCGGCACTTTTCCGACGAACTTCCGGCAGCCCATGATGAGCGACGCGGGGTGATCGATGAGCGCCTTTGCCACGGCGCAGATGTCCTTTGGCGTGTGCTGGCCGTCGGCATCCGCCGTGACCACGCCGCAAAATCCCGGCCAGTTCGCCCGCTCTTTGCAAAGCCAGGCAAAGCCCGTCTTGAGCGCGCGGCCCTTTCCGCAGTTGACTTCGTGGGTCAAAAGCACGCATTCTTTGGGCAGCCGGGCAAAAATGGGCGCATAGTCCGCGCCGCCGCCGTCGTCCACGACGATAAGCTTTCCAAAGCCCAGCGGCAAAAGCGCGTCCAGCAGGGTCAGCAGCTTTTCATCCGGCTTGTAGGCGGGGATCAATACCGCCACAGAAGAAAATTCGGTGCGCTCCATGGTGGTCAAAACGTTCCTTTCCTTTGATTCAGGTGCGGCAGGGCGAGAGCCGAAAGAGCAATTCGCTCAGAAGGGGAAGTTTGCGTATTCCGGCCAGGAGTACCGGACAATGTGCCGGTATCCCTAAAAAGGCTGTGCGGGAAGCGCCCTCAGTTCCCGGCGGCCTGCAGGCCCTCGGGCGCGGCGGAAGCATCGTCCTTGAGATAGAGGATGTCGCTGGTGCTGCGCTGATGGGTGGAACCCTGCGGCTTGTTGACGAGCCGGCCGCGGAACACCATCGTCGAAGAACCGCCTCCGTCCAGATTATAGGCCTGCATGCAGCCGCGGTCAAGGAAGGATTGGGCGAAATAGTCCAGCGTGATGCCTGTGCTGTACTCCGAGCGGCCGTCGGCCACGATGACGATATAGTGGTTCGGCTCGATCATGCCGATGCCGGTGCGGGGATTGGATCCGCGAACGCCGGACTTTTGAAGGGTCTCTTCGCTGACGATCTCGCCGTCCACCACCAGCGCCGGGCCGAAGGAGAGCGAGTTGAACACGCCGTCCTTGACCAGCTGCTCGGCGCTGACGTCTTTTTCCTTCAAAATTTTCATGGAGCCGTCGGTGTAAAGCGCCATCATGTCCCGCGCCGCGTTGTCGCGGTAGAGCAGTCCTTCGCGGATGATGATGCCGTTGTCGCGAAAGCCGTAATAGTCGCCGTTGATGGCAAAGAGCGCACCGTTTTCGTCCGCCATGGCCGTGGCGGTCTGGCGGATGTTGCGGCCGTATTTTCCGTTGGCAAAGGCCGTGTGGAACTGCGTGCCGTTGCGAAGGAGAATGTCCGCCACATAGAGCACGTGCCTGCCTTCCTTGACCTGCTCGATGTGAATTTCAAGGTTCTTGCTGACGTAATTCCAGTCGTCGGCAAAGGGCGTGGGCTCGGGCGTCGGCTCCGGCGTGGGCTCGGGCGTTTCGCCGGGA
>JAEYFO010000244.1 GCA_023402915.1 Bacillota bacterium
TGCCGAATTTTTGCCAGAATGCTTTCATAGCACTTTCAGAACGGTTTTCCCTTGAGACTTGCCGGGACCCCTGCGCGCTCTTTCGCGCCGTTTTCTTTTTTCAAAGGCCGTTTTCTTTTTTTCAAAAATCGAAAGGTGAAGAAACCTGCCCACCGGCTCTTTTCTGAACCTTCCTTCGCGCTTCCGCCGCCATACGGACGCTTTCGCACGTCGCTCTTTTGCGCCGAAAAACCTCCCTGCACTCTCGCTGAAATACCGAACGTTCCACGCCCGCAGGGCACGCGGCGGCAAGGCGCGGCTGCGATGGCATGGCGGGCACGCGGCGCGCCGAAGGCGCTTTCCTTCTTTCCCCCTTCAAGGATGCGCGGCGGAGCCACGGCACCCCTGCGGGGCACACGGCACCCCTGCGGGGCACACAGCACCCCTGCGGGGCACACGGCACCCCTGCGGGGCACACAGCAGGAACCGTATGCACCCTTGTCACCTGAGGGTATCATATTCCCCGCGAAAAAAAAGCAGAAGCAGCGACCGTGGTTTTCCCGCGGTTTCGCCAAAGGCCGCGCTCTGCCGCCAATGTTTTTCCTCATGGCGCAGGCCGTCCGTCCGGTTTCTGCCGGTTTTGCAAAAGTCCGCCTTTGTTCGTCCGGTTTTTCGGCGCAGCGCCCTGCCAAAACGCCCTTCTCCGCCCAAAAATTCTTTCGGCGTGTTCCGCTGTTTCTTTTCCGAACCTTCTCCCGCTTTGAAAGCGTTCTGCGCTCTGCACCCGGCGGCGCTGCTTCTCAGCCCAACGTCCTCCACGCAAAAAGAGCGCAGCCGCAGCCACGCTCTTTGTTTCGCCGTTCGTTATTCCGCTTCGTCCTGTCCGGACGCTTCTTCGGGGAATTCCGCTTCGTCCGCGCCTTTCCCGGGTCCCTCTGCTTCAAACCTGTGCCGCTCTTCCTCCATCCTTCGGTCAAAGTACTCCGCGCTGTACGGCGTTTCTTCGCCTTCGTCTCCGCCGGAGCCGGTCGTTTCGGCGTCCCGCCTGCGAGCCGCTTCCTCCAGCTTCTGCGCAAAGTAATCCACGCTGTGCGCCGCGGCCCTCTTTGCGCCTTCTTCGCCCGCGGCCTTTGCTTCGTCCATCCTGCGGATCGCTTCGTCCAGCTTCTGCGCGTAGTACTCCACGCCGTGCTCCGCGCCCTCGTCTTCCTCTTCGCCGGCTTTCCCGGCGGCTTCCTCCTCGCAGCTGCCGCCTTCGCCCGGCAGCATTTCCGGATGCGTCATACCGCCGTCGTCATACTCGTCGTCCTCGTCATCCTCTTCGCTCTCATCGTCCTGCTCTTCCATCTCGTGCAGAATGCTTTCGACCCAGCGCCGCGCTTCCTCGGCGGGATCCCCGTCGCCGCGATATCCCCGCAGCAGCGCTTTCAGCGCCGGCGGAAGCTCGTCGCCCTGCGCTTCATCTTCCTGCGCTTCCGGACGCACCGGCTCGTCGCCGCCGTCCTCGCCGTCCTCTCCCTCCTGCGCCTCCATCTCACGCTGAATGCTCTCCAACCGGCGCAGCGCTTCCCCGGCGGAATCCTCGTCGCCACTGTGATGCTCCCGCAGCAGCGCCTTGAGTTCCGGCGGGAGATCGTCCTCCGCGTGGCTCTCGATCTCCCGGATCGTCTTTTTCGGATCTGCGTTGCCGTAGATGACCTTCATCAGGCCGTCGCCGTAGCGGATGACCATATCCATGCCCACATCCACCAGCCGTTCGATGATGTCCATGGCGGGGATGGCCTCGCCGCACTGGATGTTGGCCTTGTAGCGCACCTCGCCGTCGTTGTAGTCAAACTCGAAGTTGCCGATGTTCAGGCCATAGTTGGCGCGGTGGAGATATTCGCCCGCCCTGGAACGCGCTGCTTCCGGCACGCGGACGGGGAAGATGCAGTAGGTGGAAAAACGCTTGTCGTAAACGCGGGTGATGACGCGGCAGGCGTTGAAATCCCGCAGGGTGATGAGCATTTCGATGCGGTCCCTGTCTTCTTTCACCTCAAACCTCCAGCCCTGAGATTCATAATACGCCTTGACCGCCGCAAAAAGCTGCTTCTTTGCCATGATGAAATTCCTCCTTCTTCTCTGCCGGCCCGGATGGCGCTCAGTCGTTTCGCCGCGGGCGCTGTGCTTTGCTTGGTTTCGATCAGTAGAACCCCGCCGAAAGCATTCCCCGTAGCTTTTTTGAAAAAATTTTTCTGCTTTTTCTGTGGAAAAAACTGTCCTCCACCGCCGCTTGGGCCAGCGGATTCCACGGGCATTGGAAAAACTTCTGTTTTCTGCTCTGCGCGGCGGCGTTTTGGGATGCTTGCGCCTTTTGCACCCAGCGTCATTCGTTTTATTTCGATCTTTCATTTTTGTAAAAAACCAAAAGTCTCGTTGGCGAAGATTCCCTGCTTCCGCCTTTTTCACCGGCCCCTGCGCAGTCCTCCGACCGGAAACGTTCCAAAAACGCAAAGCGGCTCTCCGTTCTTCGGAAAGCCGCCGCTTTTTTCGATTTAGTCCTGCCTGCCCGGCTCGCGGCGCAGGGAATCCCGCAGGAACGTGGGCACGTCAATGTCGTCCTCCCCGCTCATTCTGGGCGGAACCTGCGTCCGGCGGGTGATGGTGCGATCCACCGGGCGGGTGGAGACGCTGCCGCGGGCAATGCCCGTATCCGCCACGTTTGCGTTCGCCGCAGGGCGCTGTTCCTCGTAAGCCGGAGCGCTCTGCCGGGGCGCAGGGGCGGCGGGCTTTTCATAGGCCGGTTCGCTCTGCTGGGGCTGCTGCGCCATGCGGGGCGCGTTCTGCTGGGGCACGCCGTCAAATCCGGTGGCGATGACCGTGATGCGCACGCCGTCGCCCATGTCCTCGGAGATGTCCGCGCCAAAGATGATGTTCGCTTCCGGATCGGCCGCGTCCTGAATCAGGTGCGCCGCCTCGTTGATCTCCGCAAGGCCGAGATCGGGGCCGCCCGTGACGTTGATGAGCACGCCGCGCGCGCCGTCGATCGTCGTTTCGAGCAGGGGGCTTTCGATGGCCTGACGGGCCGCTTCAAGGGCGCGCTTGTCGCCGTCGGCGTAGCCGATGCCCATGTGGGCAAGGCCGGTCTGGCGCATGATGGTGCGCAGGTCGGCAAAGTCCAAGTTGATGAGGCTGGGCTTGGAGATGAGGTCGGAAATGCCCTGAACACCCTGACGGAGCACGTCGTCCGCCACCTTGAACGCATCGACCAGCGCGGCGCGGCCCACCACGGCGAGCAGGCGCTCGTTGGGGATGATGACCA
>JAEYFO010000261.1 GCA_023402915.1 Bacillota bacterium
ACGGGGTTGACGCACACGGAGGCCGCGCCGATTTCGGCCGCTTCCTTGCAGATCTTTTCAATGTCCGCGGGGGTGGAGAAGGCTTTGAGCAGGGTGTGGTCCATCATACCGGCCAGTTCTTTGCGATTCATAAAAATGCTCCTTTCAAAATTCCGTTTTCCGGTTTTTCTTCAGTATACAGGAAAAACGCGCCGGGCGGTATGAAAATTTTTCGCAAGGCATAGGCTCTTTTGACCGGGCGGCGGCGCGGTCATGAAAAATTAAGAAAAAAAGGGAAGAAAAACGCGAAAAAGAGAGCGGCGCGAGATGGAAAGACGCTTGCGCGGGGAAATGCCGTCTGATAGAATTAAACTATCCCTTGACGAAAAAAGGCGAACGCCTGGCAGGCGGCGAGGGGCCGCTGCGGTTTTGCGGCGGATGCAATCATCAATTTTATGGAGGGCGAAACAATGTATGGTAACTATGGTCTCGACAGCTTCGGCGGCTACAGCGGCGGGCTCCTCTCGGGAATCGGAACGGCCAGCATCCTGATCCTGATCCTCGCGCTGGCTGGCGCGATCGTCATCATGGCGCTGTTCCTTCCCAAGAAGAAGAGGGGTTCCTATCAGGGCTTTGCAGCGCAGCTGTACGACTTCCTCAACTTCAACACCTACTGGCTGCCCGCGATCGTAAAGGCGACCTATTTGTTCTTCACGCTTTTCTCGATCCTGTCCGGCCTGTACGTCATGATCGCGCTCAGCTTCCTGACCGGCCTGCTGACCATGGTGCTCGGCCCGGTTCTGATGCGTCTGGTGTACGAAATGGCGTTCCTGTTCTACTCCATGCGCGAACAGCTCAAGCACAACAACGAGCTGCTCGAAACCATCGCGAAGAACACCGGCTCCGCGGAAGTGCCCAAGGCTGCGGAGATTGAGCCTGAGACGAAGCCTGAAGCGTAACGAGGAGCCTGTGCGGCCGGGCGTGAAAGGAGGAAGCGCATGAGCGGCGTGATGGCGGTGGTTGCCGTGATCGTGCTGGCGCTGTTCCTTCGCGCCCTCGCAGCGTTTTTCAAAAACGCATCTGCTTCCGAGGAGACGGAAGCGGCGGCAGTTCTTCGAAAGAATGCGTCCAGCCGGCTCGATCCGGCAACGAACATCTGGCAGCAGGACTACGAGATCCTGTTTGCCATCGGAGAAGAGGGGAAGGAGACCCTTCGCTGCGCCGTGTCCTTTGACGTGTATGAACGCATCCCCGAGGGGGCGCGGGGCCAACTGACCCACTAGGGGCAGTGGTTCCGGGCGTTCACGTTTGACGGGCAGACGGTGGAAAAGCGCTCGCTGTTCGGGGGATGATTCCACCAACAGGCCGGGCGGCAGACGGAGTCTTCGATCTTTTCCAAAACCAGACGAAAAACAGACAGAGACGGCGGGGAACTCCTGCCGTCTTTTGCTGTTTTGGGACGGCGGCTGTGGCAGAATGCGGGCGGAATGTGCTAAAATACGGGCAGCGGGCGCAGGGGTTGGTTTTTGAAAAATTCTGAAAAATGCGAGGGCCCGGCCTGCCCCGGTTTTTCCCAAAGCCGCGCGCTGTTTCTGCCGAAAAAAACAGCGAAACCGGCGAAAAGGCAAGAGAAAAAGCAGGGACGACGCAGGACGAGCGGCGGACGATTCCGCCGTTTTGAACATACAAAACAGACAAAACCGGCCGAAAAGCCGAAACAAAAACGAAACAACAGGAGGAAACGGATGATGGCTCCTTTGAAAATGAGCTGGGATATTGAGATGACGCCGGGCAACGTGGACGTGGGCGGGCGATGGATGCCCTCGGCAATGATGGTGTCCATGCAGGAGCTGGCGGAGGAGCACGCGGCGGCCTTTGGCAACAGCCGGGCTGCGCTGGTGGAAAAGGGCGTGGTCTGGGTGCTGGCGCGGGCGCGGATCGAGATGAGCCGCCTGCCGGAGCTGGGCGAGACCGTGCGGCTGACCACCTGGGCGGGCAAGACCGTGCGGGCGCTGTTTCCGCGGTATTTTTCCATGGAGGACGAGCACGGCTGCCTCATCGGCACGGCGGTGACGCTGTGGATCCTGGTGGACGTGGCGCAGCACCGGATGACCATGCCGTCGGCGGCGGGGGTGGAGATGCCGGAGGAAAGCGCGCTGCCCGCGACGCTGCCCCATCCGGGAAAGCTCTCGATTTCCGGCAAATGCTCCACGCACAAGCGGCGCTGCGCCTACAGCGATCTGGACGTGAACCGGCACATGAACAACACCCGCTACGCGCAGTGGATCTGCGACCTGCTCGCGCCGTCGCGGCTGGAGAAGAACCCCATGCAGACCTTGCAGATCAACTATATTTCCGAAGCCAAGCCGGGCGAGGAGATGGCGCTGGAGCTGTACGACCACGGCGCGCACATTCAGGTGCGCGGCAAGGACGCGGCCAGCGGCGCGGTGATTTTTGAAGCGGAGATGGGGATGGAAGAAGGGGAACGCACATGATGCGGGTGCTGGATCTCGATCTGGACTTCTTTCTGGAGGACTGCTGCCCGCTGGCAATAGTGGGGGAGCGGCCGGAGCTTTCCGGCCATGAACCGTGGGAAGTGGAGGAAGTTCGCGCGTTTTTAGAGAAAAACTGCGGATTGAGCCGGGAAACACCTGCGCCGGGGCAATGGTTTGAAACGCACGACGGGGCGCTTAAGTTCTGGGCGCGCCTGCTTGAAGAGGGGAAGCTGACCGCGCCCTTTGAAGTGGTGCATGTCGACGCGCACAGCGATCTGGGCATCGGGAAACCGGGGCCGGGGTTTGTGCTGCAAAACGTTTTGACGCAGCGCCCCGAGAAGCGGGCGGCGCTTTCGCGCTACTACGACGCGGTACAGCTGGACGAAGCGAATTACCTCTTATTTGCGCTGGCTTTTCGCTGGGTGGGCGCGCTTTCGAATGTGCGCAATCCCCGCTCCCGGCCGGACATCCCGGAACAGATCGTCTTGCGGGATGAAAACGGCGGCTATGCGGGGATCCAGCTGGTTTCGGCGGTTTCGCGGCTTTTTGAGCCGGTGAACGGGGCGGAGCCGGCGGTGTCGTTTCGCGTTTACGACGACTGGCGGGACTTTCGAAGCGAACAGCCCTTTGATTTTGTGACGGTGGCGCGCTCCCCGCGCTACGCCCCGACGGCAGCCGACGAAATTTTCGACGAGATCTGCCGGTGGATCGAGAGGGTATAGGG
>JAEYFO010000298.1 GCA_023402915.1 Bacillota bacterium
TTTTCAAGGCTTTGATGGCGGAAGCGGTGGGATTCGAACCCACGTGCCCTTGCGGACAACTGCATTTCGAGTGCAGCTCGTTACAACCACTTCGATACGCTTCCGTGCATAAATATTCACTTTTTAGAACTAATCACATGATTTCGAGTCAGCCCCGTTATGACCACTTCGATACCACTCCACAGCTGTGATACAGCTTTTTCATTATAGCCGAATTCGCAGGAAAAATCAAGTCCGCCTTGCGGCAAAGAATTGGCGAAGCAGCGCCTCGCACGCTTCCCCCAGCAGGCCGCCCGTCACGGCGCAGGACGCATCCAGCGCAGCCGGAACGTCCAGCCTGCCGCCCAGCGCGCCCGCCTGCCGGTCCCACGCGCCAAAAACCACCCGGCTCAGCCGGGAATTGGCAATGGCTC
Source organism: Bacillota bacterium (assembly GCA_023402915.1). Classification (GTDB taxonomy): domain Bacteria; phylum Bacillota; class Clostridia; order Christensenellales; family CALWSW01; genus JAEYFO01. The sequence goes on from JAEYFO010000298.1 coordinate 414, forward strand.
CGGCGCACATGGCGCAGGGTTCCAGCGTCACATAGAGCGTGCAGCCGCTCAGCCGCCAGTCGCCCAGCCGCTTCGCCGCGCCGCGGATCGCCAGGAGCTCCGCATGGGCCGTCGGATCGTTTTGCCGCTCGCACTGGTTGTGCGCCGCAAACAGCAGCGCGTCTCCCTGAAAGACCGCCGCGCCGACCGGGATTTCTCCGGCCAAAAACGCCCTGCGCGCCTCTTCCAGCGCCCGGTGCATTCCCTCCTGCGCAATCATGGCGTTTCCCCTGCTTCTGCGGGATTTTCGCCCAGAACGGGCGCTTGGGGATACTCGACGCTCATGAGCATCAGCCCCTTTGCCGGAGCGGTCGCGCCCGCCCGTTTGCGGTCTTTGGACGCAAGGATGTCCGCCATGGACTCCGCCGGGTATTTCCCGCGGCCGATCTCAATGAGCGTTCCCGCGATAATGCGCACCATATTATAGAGAAATCCGCTGCCCACCACGTCGTAATAAAGGAGCTGCCCCTCCCGGCTCATTTCGGAGCGGTACAGCGTGCGCACGGTGTTCTCAAGCGTACACTCCACCGCCTTGAACGCTGCAAAGTCGTGGCTGCCCTCCAGCACTTTGGCCGCGCGGGCCATCGCCTCAAAATCCAGCGCGCCGTGAAGATGCAGCTGGGTGTTGCGACAGAGCGCCGAAGCATGGATATCGTTGTTGATCGTATAGCGATAGTGCTTCTTTTTGGCGGAAAACCGGGCGTGAAAGCTCTCGTCTGCCTCTTCGCTCTTTCGGATACGGATATCCGCAGGCAGGCCGGTGTTGAGCGCATAGGCGAACTTTTCCGCGGGCATCCGGGCATTGGTGTCAAAATGCGCCACCTGCCCCAGCGCGTGAACGCCGCTGTCCGTGCGGCCCGAGCCCTGCACGCAAATTCTCTCCCCCGTCACTTTGAACAGGTTTTCTTCAATGCGCTGCTGAACGGTCATGGCGTTTTCCTGCCGCTGCCATCCGGCGTAATTCGTTCCGTCGTATTCGACGACAATTCGGATCCGGCGCACGGCTCAACCCCACAAAACGACCACGGCAATGAGCGCAGCCATGGCCAACAGCGCCAGAAAATCGTTTTTGCCCAGCTTGAGCACCCGCATTCTGGTCCGCCCCTCTCCGCCGTGATAGCAGCGGCTCTCCATGGCCATGGCCAGTTCATCCGCCCGCCGGAACGAGCTGACAAACAGCGGCACCAGCAGCGGGATCATGGCTTTGGCCCGCTCGATGAGCTTGCCCGACTCAAAATCCGCGCCGCGCGCCATCTGCGCCTTCATGATCTTATCCGCTTCGTCCGTCAGCGTGGGGATGAAACGCAGGGCGATGGACATCATCATGGCCAGCTCATGGGCGGGAAAACGGATCACCCGCAGCGGCGACATGAGCCGCTCCAGCCCGTCCGTCAGCGTGATGGGCGACGTGACCAGCATCAGCATACTGGATCCCGCCACCAGAAACGACATGCGCAGCGCCATAAAGACCGCGCGGCTCACGCCCTCGGTGGTGAACAGATAAAAATTGTCCCAAAGATAGACCGGCGTTCCTGTTCGGGTGAAGAAGATATTCAGCAGGAACGTAAAAATCAGGATAAAGCGCAGGGGCTTGAGCGTGCGCAGCAGATAGCGCAGCGGCACTTTGGCCAGCAGGCTCGTTCCCACCAGCGCCGCCAGCAGGAACAGATAGCCCCAGTAATTGCTCACGAAAAACACCAGCACGATGTATGCCAGCGCAATGAGGATCTTGGCGCGCGGGTCCAGTCTGTGGACGAGGGAATCGCCCGGATAGTACTGGCCCAGAGTAATATTTTTAAGCATTCTTCCACCTGTTCCTCAAAAATTCATAGAGCTGATCGATCCGGAACACTTCCTGCGGAACGGCAAGCCCCCTTGCCCGCAGCGCCGCCGCCAGCTTGGCCGCTTCCGGCACGTCCAGGCCGATCTCCATCAGCTCCTCCGGCCGGGAGAACACCTCCGCCACCGTGCCCAGCATCCGGAGCCTCCCCTCGCTCATGACGGCCACGCGGTCGGCCAGCCGGGCGATGTCGTCCATGCTGTGGGACACCATGACGATGGTCGTGCCCTCGCTGTTGAGCTTCTTGATGAGGGAAAGGATCTCCTCCCGTCCCCGCGGGTCAAGGCCCGCCATGGGCTCGTCCAGAATGAGGATCTTCGGCGCAGTCGCCAAAATGCCCGCCAGCGCCCCGCGGCGCTTCTGGCCGCCGGACAGCTCGAAGGGCGATTTTTCGGCATACTCTTCATAAGGAAGGCCGACGGTCTCCATCGCGGCGCGCACCAGCGGCTCGATCTCCGCTTCCTTCACGCCCAGATGCTTGGGCGCAAAGGCCACGTCCTTGGCGATGGTCTCTTCAAAGAGCTGATACTCCGGATACTGGAACAGCATCCCCACCTGACGGCGCACCTCGCGGCGGGTGGACTTGTCCGCAAGGTCGATCCCGTTGACGGTCACCCTGCCGCTGGTAGGCTGCAAAAGGCCGTTCATATGCTGGATCAGCGTGGATTTTCCCGAGCCGGTGTGCCCGATCACGCCCAGAAATTCCCCATCGTTGACCGTCAGCGACACGTCGTTGACCGCCGTGGATTCCATGACGCTGCCGGGAAGATAGGTATGAGTCAGTTTTTCAAGAACAATCGGCATAGTTCGTCCACGATCTCCTCGTCCGTAATCACGTCTTTGACGGGCACGCCCGCCGCTTTGAGCCGGTGCATCATCTGCACGGAAAGGGGCACGTCCAGCCCCAGCGCGGAAAGCTCTTCCGAACGGGCAAACACCTCCGCAGGCGTTCCGTCAAAGGCCACCGTTCCATCGTTGACGACGACGATTCGGTCGGCCAGCGCCGCTTCTTCCATGAAGTGCGTGATCAAAAGGACGGTCATGCCCTCTTCTTTGTTGAGCTTCTGCACCGTTTGCAAAACGTCCCGCCGCCCGGCCGGATCGAGCATGGCCGTCGGTTCGTCCAAAATGATGACGTCCGGCTTCATCGCCAGCACGCCCGCGATGGCAATGCGCTGCTTCTGGCCGCCGGAAAGCATGTTGGGCGCAGCGCCGGCGTATTTTCCCATGCGCACCGTGGCCAGCGCCGCATCGACGCGGCGGCGGATCTCCGCCGGTTCCACGCCCAGGTTTTCCGGCCCAAAGGCCACGTCCTCCTCAACGATGGTCGTGACCATCTGGTTGTCGGGATTTTGGAACACCATGCCCGCCTTCTGCCGGATCTTGAGGACGTTGTCCGGATCGGACGTGTCCATTCCCTCCAAAATCACTTTTCCCTCGGAGGGGATATACAGCGCATTCGTCAGCTTGGCCAGGGTGGATTTCCCCGAGCCGTTGTGCCCGATCACGGCAAGAAACTCGCCCTTTTTCACGGACAGCGTCACGCCGGAGAGCGCTTTTTCTCCTTCGTTATAGGCGTACGAAACGCCCTGATATTCGATCATTGTTTTACCCGCCTCATCCGTTTGTCATAGCTTTCTAAAGAATACAACAATTCCACCCAATGTGCAAGCGTTCCGCCCAATCTGCCCGATTTCCCACTGTTTTCCTTCCAAAAAACAGGGCGTTGCTTTCTTGAAGAAGCGCCCATCCCGCTGATCTCTCAAACAAAAAGCGCCGCTCCCAGCTTGAGAGCCGACGCTTTTCGATCCGTTTTTGAAAAATCACACGTGCAGCAGCAGACCCGCCACCGTGAAATACACCATCATGGCGCAGGCGTCCACCACCGTCGTCAGCAGCGGCGAAGCCATGAGCGCCGGATCCTGCTTGAGCTTTTTGGCCACCATGGGCAAAATGCAGGCGATGGACTTGGCCAGACAGACCGTGACGAGCAGGCTGATGCTGACGGTCAGCGCGACGAGAAGGTTGTGATAGCGAAGGTAGATATAGGCCGTCTCGATCACGGCCAGCGTGGAGCCGACCACCAGCGCAACGCGAATTTCCTTCCACAGCACGCGGAAAAAGTCCTTGACGGTGATCTCGCCCAGCGCCATGCCGCGGATGATGAGCGTGGACGCCTGGGAGCCGCAGTTGCCGCTGGTGTCCATCAGCATGGGAATGAAGGAAACCAGCAGCGGAATGGCTGCAAACGCTTCTTCATAGTGGGTAATGATGCTGCCCGTGACGATGGAGGAGATCATCAAAAACATCAGCCAGACGATCCTCTTGCGCGCATGGGTCAGCACGGACGTGTGCATATAGGAATCCTCGATGGGGGACACGGCCGCCATCAGCTCGAAGTCCTCGGTGTTTTCCTGCTGGATGACGTCCACGGCGTCGTCGATGGTCACGATGCCCACCAGACGCTTTTCCTGATCCACCACCGGCAGGGTGATCATGTCGTATTTCTGGAACAGCTGCGCCGTCTGCTCCTGGTCGTCGAGGGTGCTGGCGTAAATGACGTGATCTTCCATGATCTCGCCGACTTTTTCCGCCGGATCGGCCAGCAGCATTTCGCGAACGGTCACCACGCCCTGAAGGATCCGCGTCTCATTCGTGACGTAGCAGGTGTAGATCGTCTCTTTGTCCACGCCGTTTTTTCGGATGTAGTCAAAGGCCTGCTGAATGGTCATCGCCCGGTGCAGGTCGATGAACTCCGTGGTCATGATGCTGCCCGTGCTGTCCTCGGGATAGTTGAGCAGGCGGTTGATCTGGGCGCGGGTGTCGGGATGCGCCACCCGCAGGAGCCTGCGCACCAGATTGGCCGGCATTTCGCCCGCCAGATCGGCCGCATCGTCGAGGTACATCTCGTCGATGATATGCCCCAGCTCCTTATCGTTGAGCAGGTTGATGAGCGCCTCCTGGGTCTCGGCCGCCAGATAGGAAAAAACGTCCGCCGCCTCGTCCTTGGGGAGCAGGCGGAACAGCCGCAAAATGACCTCAGGGTTCTCCACGCCGTCCAGAATCGCCGCCACGTCTACCGCATTGGTGTCCTCCAGCAGCAGCATGAGCTTTTCGTAATTTTTCTCCTCCAGGAGCTTGACAAGGTTTTCTGCCATAAAAAAAGCCTCCCTTCCTGCGGGCGGCTCTTTCGGCTTGGAAAACGACGCTGTTTTCACGTAAAACACACGGAAAAACAGACCCGATCCATGGAACGCGCCCGCCTGTATTCAGTTCTCCGCTTTCGCTCAGGATACGGTCCTGCGTCCATGTCTTCACATCCTTTTTCCGCCTGAAAACAGGGGATCATTTCAGGTTCAGCATAATACAATTTTTTGAAAAATGCAACCGCTCTGCGGAACTTTTGCAGAAAAAATTCCCAAATTTTTCCGTTTTTTCAAAATAGCATCCTTTCTCTGCCGTTTGGGAAGTTTTTTGAAAAAATTCGCTGCTTTCCGTACCCGCTTTTCGCTTTTTCCAAAGCTCCATTCGATCAGAAAAGAGC
>JAEYFO010000318.1 GCA_023402915.1 Bacillota bacterium
ATCTTCTGGTCGGTCTCGGTGTCCACCGCCGAAAGGGAATCGTCAAAGATCATCACGGGCGCGCCCTGAAGGAGCGTGCGGGCAATGGCGACGCGCTGCCGCTGTCCGCCCGAAAGCGTCACGCCCCGCTCGCCGACGACAGTGTCGTATCCTTCGGAAAAATTCAAAACGGCGTCGTCCAGCGCCGCGATCCTGGCCGCTTCGCGGATTTCCTCCAAGGGCGCGTCCGGCCGGAAGGCCGCGATGTTTTCCGCAATGGTGCGGGAGAACAGAAACGGCTCCTGAAGCACGAGTCCGACGTTCTTTCGCACGTGGGAGAGGCGGATGCTTCGAAGATCGACCCCGCCGACGGTGATGCTGCCGCACCCCTCCGGAAGGTCGTACAGGCGGGTGAGCAGATAGGTCAGCGTGGACTTTCCGCTGCCCGTGCCGCCCAGCACGCCGAAGGTGCTGCCGGCGGGGATTTTGAACGAAAGATGCGCGAGCACCGGATGCTTTTCCTCATAGGAAAAGGACACGTCGGAAAACACGATGTCCCTGTCCATCGGCGGCGTGAGGGCGTTTTCGTCCTCCGTTTCCTCCGGCGCTTCGAGAATTTCCCGCAGGCGGACGATGGAAACGTTCATCTTGCTCATGTCCGCCAGAATGCGGCCAAAGGAGCGGATGGGCCAGGCGAGCAGGCCGGTATAATAGAGGAACACCAGATATTCGCCGGGCAGGATCGTGCCCCGGACGGTGAGCACCGTGCCCACCAGCACCATGGTCATGGTCAGGGTGGAGGTGGTCAGATCGCCCAGCCCCCAATAGCAGCCCATCACCTTGCCCAGCCGGATCCACAGGTCTGCAAAGAGGTTGTTGGCCTTGGTGAAGCGCTCCATCTCGTAGGCCTCCCGGCCAAAGGCGCGCACGACGCGCACGCCCGTGAGGTTTTCCTGCACGCGGGCGGAAAGGTCGCCCTCGGCTTCGTCCGCCGCCTGAAAGCGTTTGGCGATCAGGCGGTAATAGATGCACGAATAGGCCACCGTCACCGGCACGAAAATGAGCGCGATGGTGGAGAGCGTACCGTTCATGGAATACATGAAGCTCATGGCCAGCGCCACCAGCGCCACCGTGCGGAACAGCTCCATCAGCTGGGTGGAAAGGAACGTGCGCACCACGTCCACGTCCGACGTGCAGCGCTGGATGATGTCGCCGGTCTGCACGGAGATGTGCCAGCGGTAGGGCAGGCGCTGGATGTGGCTGTACAGCGCGTCGCGCAGGTTCTTCACCGCGCCCTCGCTGCCTTTTGCGATGGCCAGGCGGTACAGGTAGGTGAACACGCCTGAAAGAATGGCGAAGCCCACGGCCGCCAGCGCGCACACCCAGAGGTTTTCCCGCAGGAACGCCCTTGCGCCCCCTTCGGAAAACGCCCGGCCCAGCGCGCCGGGGAGATCGGCGGGCGCGTCGCCGATGACGGAATCCACCGTCAGGCGGATGACCTGCGGCAGCAGAAAGTTAAAGAAAATCGAACAGACGGAAGCGAGCGCCCCCAGCGCAAACAGGCCGGAAAAGCCCTTGAGGAACCGCGAAAAAAAGCGCAGGTTTCCCCCTGATTTTTGTTTCTTATCCAAAATACCCTCCTTGCGGCGGCGGAGCGGAACCGGTTTTTGCGCTGTGGCAGGCAGACCCGGCAAGCGGGCAGGCTTCTTCCCGCTTTGGGACAAACCGCCGCGCCAAAAAGCTGCCGGCGCTTCCAAAAAACGGAACCCGGCCCGCAGACGCTGCGCCGCTGCGAAAAAAGCCGGAAGGACGTTCTTCTCCCGGCTGCGATTGCAGATGTTTTTTTGAAAAAACCGGGCAAAGCCGCGCTGAAAGGCGCTGTAGGAAGCTTCGCCCTTCGCTTGAAAAATCAGATCGGCCGGATCCTGTTGTTCATCAAACTTCCCTCTCTTTGAAAAAGTAAATCAAAAAAGCAATTCAAAAAGCGTTTTGCCGCTTTCAAAACGGCGGACAGCGAAAAACCGCCGCTTTTTCGGGCGTTTCATGAAACGCCGCAGGCTTGTTTCTGTTTTTGAAAAAGAACGAACGCGCCCGAAGCGGCGTTTCGCGGCCGCGCCGGTTTTCTGTTTCGTTCACTCTTCCCCCGGCTTTCGACGCGCTATGCCTGCGCCGGTTCCCTTTTGGGCGCGACGACCCGCAGGGCCTTGGGCAGCACTTTCATCAGAATATTTTTCCGCCCCTCAAAGAGGTTGCCGTCCACGTTGAGCGTGAGCGGTTCTTCGCTTTCGATGTGCAGCGACGGCGTGCGGAAGAAATGGACGCGCTCGCCCTCTTTGTGCTTGCCCTTCATGACCTTGGGCAGCAGCGTGAGCAGGTCGCCCGGCAGGCGGACGTTATCCACGACGCACAGGTCGAGCAGGCCGTCGGCGCTGTCGGCCCGGGGAAGGATCTTGATGCCGCCGCCGTAGTGCGTGCCGTTCCCGGCGGCCACGAGGAAGCGGGAGCCGTCGAGCACCGTGCCGTCCTCAAGCGTGACGCGAAGGCGCGGCCCCTTATAATGAAAGACCGTGGCCAGCACCGCCGCAAAATAGCTCATGCCCCGCAAAAACGAAAAGCGCTCGGCGTTTTTGACGACTTCGCTGTCAAAGCCCACGGTGGAGATGTTGATGGAGACGAATTCGTCGGCCCGCATGGCGTCCACGGTGCGGGTCTCGCCCGTCAAAAGGACGCTCGCCGCCTCGGCGGGCGCGGCGGGCAGCAGCAGGCTCCTTCGATAATCGTTGCCCGTGCCGCCGGGGAGGATGCCCATGGCGCAGCCGGTATGCACCAGCCCCTGCGCCACCTCGCACACCGTGCCGTCCCCGCCCACGGCGACGATCCGGTCAAAGCCCTCTTTGGCCGCTTCGGCCGCCAGTGTCGTCGCGTCTCCCACCGCTTTTGTGCGGCGCACCTCAAAGCGTGCGCCCGCGGCGCGGATCACTTCCGCCGCCTTGTCCATGGCCGAAAGCGCCCGCCCCTTTCCGGCGACGGGATTGACGATAAAGCACAGATCCATCACAGAGCTCCCCTTCTCTAAAAAAACTCAGCGGCACAACGACAAAAACCAAAAATCCGCGCATCAGCCGGCGCGTGCGGCAAAAAACACAGATAAACGTATTCTACACTGTTTTTCGCCGCACTGTCCAGTGCCGCAGCCGCCGGAACAGGCAAAGAAAAAACTTTTTTCCGGAAATTGGCATTTCTTTGGAACTTCTTCGAAAAAATTGCCGTCTATACTGTTGCCGGGCGGGAACGAACCCTTTCCCCGGCGCGCAAACTCAAAAATACGGCTGGCGGCAGCGCTGCAATGCGCAAGCCGCCCGCCCCTGAATTGGGAGGTATTTTCAATGAAACGCATTCTTTCGCTCTTTGCCGCGGCGGCGCTGGTCGCTGCGATGCTCTCCGGCTGCGGCGCGCCCGCTGCAACCGTGACCCCTGCGCCCACGGAAGAAGCATCGCCGCTGCCGGAAGCGACGGAACAGCCCGCCGCCACGGAGGCGCCTGCCGAAACGCAGCAGCCGGAAGCAACGGAACCCCCTGCCGCTGCGGAAACGCCCGCGCCGTCCGAAGCGCCCGCCGCCACGGCCAAACCCACCGAAAAGCCCGCCGCCACGGCCAAACCCACCGAAAAGCCCACGGCCACGGCCAAGCCCACGGAAGCGCCGGCGGCTTCTCTGACCGCGGCGGAGGTGGCGAGCGACATTCAGAAGCTCTACGACGGAACCTCTCTGGAAGAAATCCCGGGCGAGATGCTTTCCGACCTCTACGGCGGGCTGGACGTTTCGAAGCTGGAGTCCTACCGCTGCATCGAGCCGATGATAAACGTCAAGGCGGGCATGATCTCCGTCGTGAAGGTGAAGGACGCTGCGGACGTGAAGGAGGTACGGGCTTGTCTCGAGGCGCGCGCCGCGTCGGTGATCTCCAGCTTTGACCACTATCTGGAGGATCAATACGAAGTGGCCAAGGACTACGTCGTTCGCGTCAACGGCCAGTGGATCGGCCTGTTCATGGCCGAAAACGCCAAGGACATGGCGGATCGCTTCGACGAGCTGACGAAGTAGGATTTTGGGGGGACGCCAGGGCTCTGCCTCACTTCGCAATGGTCGCCCCGGTTCGCTAACGCTTCCGGCGCTTCCTTGCTCAAGGTCGTCACCCGCAGGGTGACATTCCACCTTGCTGAAATCCCTGATTTTCAATCGAAAATCAGGGGAGTGGGCTTCCCCCTTCCTTTTTCGCCCACTGGGCGCGGTCGGGGTCAGCCCCCTGAACCCCGCAAGGAGGACTTTTGAAAAAGTCCCCCTTGACCCCGAAAACTTTCAAAAAAGAAGAGAAGAGCCGGGAAAGTCTCCACTGCCTTCTGATGGGGCTGGGGGAAAGAATGCCGAAGGGCCTTTCCCGCTGCCGTTTGGCCGTTTGATGGAAGGGGTTCAGGGAGGGCTGTGCCGGGAAAGCGTCCCGCTGCCTTCTGATGGGGCTGGGGGAAAGAATGCCGAAGGGCCTTTCCCGCTGCCGTTTGATGAAAGGGTTTCAGGGGAGCAGAGCCGGGAAAGCGTCCCGCTGCCGCATGGATGATTTTTTCGAAAATGACAGAACCGAAAAGCGTCTGTCTGCCCTTTTGAGAAGAGGCGGACGGCGCGCAGGGGAAAAACGCACGAACGCGCTGTCGCCGACGTTTTAAGGGAGGTTTCAGCGGATTTCTTTCTAAAAATGACCAGCGGAAACTCCGCCGTCCATGTTCTTTCGAAGGGGTTCCGCTCTTTTTTCCCTGCTGCCCCAACAAAAACGCCGCCCGCTGCGCATACTATCTGCGGACGGTTTTTTTGAGGGGCTATGGCAATGGTGCGAGTCAAACCTCTCCCCTGCGCGCAGCGGCTGCATTTTCCCCATTCCGAAATCGCGCGCAGCGGTGGGGCCTTCTCCCGTTTCCCTCTTCCTTAACGGGGGTTCTATTTTTGACGGAGTTCCCATTTTTAACGGGGCTTTCCTTTTCAACGGGGCTTCCGTTTTCAACGCGGTTTCCGTTTTTTACAAGGCTTTGCGTTCCTTCCGGGAACGCCGGGTTTTCTGAGGTTTCCGGCGTTTTCCCCGTCCGGACGGCAAGCCTGTCCCGCCGCGCTTTTTTTCAAACGACCGATAGACCGATCACCGCCGACACAGGAGTTTCGCCATGGTTTTCAGCAGCATCACGTTCCTGTTTGCCTTTTTGCCCCTTGCGCTGGGGCTGTATTATCTTGCGCCGCGAAAGTACCGAAACGCCGTGCTCTTTTTGATGAGCCTGGTGTTTTACGCCTGGGGCGAGCCGGTCTACGTGGTGCTGATGTTTTTCTCGACGGCGCTGGATTACACCTGCGGGCGGAGGGTGTTCGCCTGCGAACAGAAGGGCAGCCGCGCCGGGAAGCGGGCGTGGCTGCTGGTTTCGCTCGTGGGGAATCTGGGGCTGTTGGGCTTTTTCAAATACAGCGGCTTTCTCGTCCAGACGGTCAACGGCCTGTTCGGCCTGACGCTTCCGGTCCCGCAGCTTTCCCTGCCGGTGGGCATTTCCTTTTATACGTTCCAGACCATGAGCTATACCATCGACGTGTACCGCGGCCGGGCGGACGTGCAGAAGAACATCGTTTCATTCGGCGCGTATGTGGCCATGTTCCCACAGCTCATCGCGGGGCCCATCGTCCGCTATGTGGACGTGGCGGCGGAGCTGGACAACCGCCGGGAAACGGCGGCGGACTTTGCGGCGGGCGCGCGGCGGTTCGTGTGCGGCCTTTCGAAAAAGGCGCTGCTGGCCAACGCAGCCGGTCAGGTCTGGGACAGCGTGCAGGCGGCGGGGCTGACGACGCTGTCGGCGCTGTCGGCGTGGATCGGGATCCTGTGCTTCGCGTTTCAGATCTATTTCGACTTTTCCGGCTATTCGGACATGGCCATCGGCCTTGGGCGCATGATGGGCTTCCGTTTTCCGGAAAACTTTGACCATCCCTATGGGTCAAAAAGCGTTTCGGAGTTCTGGCGGCGCTGGCACATGACGCTGGGCGGCTGGTTCCGCGAATACGTCTACATCCCGCTGGGCGGCAACCGGGTGGGATCGTGGAAGCTCCTTCGGAACCTGCTCGTCGTATGGTTTTTGACGGGGCTGTGGCACGGGGCCAGCTGGAACTTCGTGCTGTGGGGGCTGTATTTCGGCGTGCTGATTGCGGCGGAAAAGTTCTTCCTTGGAACTGCGCTCAAAAAAGCCCCGGCAGCGCTGTGCCATCTTTATGCGATGCTGGCGGTGCTCTTTGGCTGGGTGCTGTTTTCGTTTGAATCCCTAAGCGACGTGGGCGCGTTCTTCTCGGCGCTCTTTGGGGGCGGCGGCGCGCTGGCGGACGGCTTTGGCCTGTCGCTCCTTCGAGAAAACGGGCTGTGGCTGCCGGGCATGGCGGTGCTTTCCCTGCCCGTGGGCAAAAAGGTCAGCGATTACGTCCTTGCCCGCGACGAACGACCCGGCTGGTTTTTGCTGGAGGTGCTGGTGCTGACGGCGCTGTTCGCGCTGTCGGTGGCGTTTCTGGTGGACGCCAGCTACAACCCCTTCCTGTATTTCCGCTTTTAGGAGGCGACGGACATGAACGAACCAAAGCGCACGAAAAAACTCAGTTTGAAATTCCGCGCCGCCCTGCTGTGCGCGCTGTTTTGCGGGGCGATCGCCCTGGGGGCGCTGGCGGCGCTCTTTGTGCCCGACCGGGAATTTTCCGAAAACGAGAACCGCTACCTCGCCTCTTTTCCGGAATTCTCGAAAACAGCCCTGCTCAGCGGCCAGTTCCTGAAGGACTTTGAGACGTACATGACCGACCAGTTCCCCCTGCGGGACGGCTGGGTATCCCTCAAGGCCGAGGCGACAAAGCTTTCTGGAAAGCTGGAAAACAACGGCGTGTTTTTCGGAAAAGGCGGCACGCTGCTTTCCCGCTTTGACGCGCCGGACGAAGCGCGCCTGGAAAAGAACCTGGCGGCGCTGACGGCGCTGATTCAAAACACCGGGCTTCCCGTTTCGGTGCTGGCCGTGCCCTCAAGCACGCTGGTGTACGCCGACCGCCTGCCCGCCGGGGCGTGGACCTATGACGAGCAGACGATCCTCGACCGGATCGAAGCGGCGGCCGCAGGCGCGGTGTTTGTGTCCGGGGCGGACGTGCTGCTCCCCCACAGCGGCGAGTACGTCTATTACCGCACGGATCACCACTGGACGACGCTGGGCGCGGCCTATGCCCTTGAGGCGCTGCGGCAGGCGCAGGGCAAAGAGCCGCCGGGGCTTTCGGCCTATGAGCGCACGACGGTGAGCACGGAATTTCTGGGCACGCTCTTTTCCAAAAACCAGCTGTGGAACCAGAAGAAGGACAGCATCGAGCGCTTTGACCGGGGCGGCAGCTTCACGCTGACCATCGCGGACGACGGCAGCACGGCGGATTCGCTGTATTTTCCGGAATTTCTGGAAAAGAAGGACAAATACTCCTATTTCCTCGGCGGCAATCACGCCAAAGTCACCATCAAAAACAACGACCCCTCCGCCGCGGGGAAGCTGCTGATCCTGAAGGATTCCTTTGCGCACTGCTTTGCGCCGCTGCTTGCAAGGGACTATGCGGAAATCGAGCTGATCGACCTTCGCTATTTCAACGTCAAGCTCTCGTCCTACATGGCGGAAAACGGCTTTGACGAAGTGCTGGTGCTCTATTCGACCGAGACGTTCTGCACGGATGTGAACGTGCTGAAATTGGGAAAATAGGGCGAAAAAGCAGCAAGGCAAAACGGCCTCCGGTTTTCGGAAGGCCGTTTGTTTTGGCTTTTTATTTTTTGAAAAAACTCAGACGTCGATGCCGAGGAACTGCTTGACGAGCAGGCCCACGACGAACGAGAGCACCGCCACGCCCAGGCTGATGGCGAGCATTTCGCCAAAGCGCTTTTTGAAGGGCAGATCCTGCGCGACGGAGATGTAATAGTTGAAGAAAAAGATGATGAACACCACGACGGCGAGCATACACACCAGCGCCGGCACGTAGCTTTCCTTCGGCAAAACCAGATAGGGGAGCACCAGCAGCACCACGGTGACGACGTAGGCGATGCCGGTATAGACCGAGGATTTGAGCGCGTCGGCGCGCCCCTCCGAGCGGGCGGAAAGGAATTCGGACGAGGCCATGGAGAACGTGGCGGAGATGCCGGTGATGAGGCCGGAGAGGGCGACCAGCTCCGTGTTCTGCATGGCGAACGTCAGCCCGGCCAGCGTGCCGGTCAGCTCCACCAGCGCGTCGTTGAGCCCGAGCACCATGGAGCCGACATAATGGAGCCGTTCCTCGTCGAGCATGGCAAGCAGTTCCTTTTCGTGCCGATCCTCGTCCTCCGACACGGCGCGGGCTTCGGGCACCTCCTGCGCGATGAGGTCGTATTCGTTTTCCGCGGCGTCCTCGCCCTTTTCCATGCGCTTGAGCGCGAACGTGAAGCCGAAAAGCAGGCTCACGAGGGCGTACCAGAAAATTTTGAACCGGTTGGGCTTGGGATCCTCGCCGGTATAGCGCTTCCACTGCTGGGCGTGCGCCCGTTCTTCCTGCGCGATCTTTTCAAGGACGCTTCGGTTGTGCGCGTCCTTCGTGCGTTTGGCGATCCGGCGGTAAATATGATATTCCGTGATCTCGTTTCTCTGCATCCGGGTCAGGATGGCTTTGACCTTCGGGCTGACGTCTGTCATGTGATCCACTCCTCTTTTCGATGTTTCCTCAGTATAGCACAGAAAGAGGCGCAAGGGGGACTTTTTGAAAAAAGTCCCCCTTGACC
>JAEYFO010000059.1 GCA_023402915.1 Bacillota bacterium
GGTGGGCGGCGTGGCCGTGGGCGGCGGCGCGCCGGTGAGCATCCAGTCCATGACGAACACCGACACCCGGGACGTGGACGCGACGGCAGCGCAGATCCTCCGGCTCGAAGAAGCGGGCTGCGAGATCGTGCGCGCTTCCGTTTACGACATGGACTGCGCAAAGGCCATCGGCCCCATCAAGCGGCGCATCCATATCCCGCTGGTGGCGGACATTCATTTTGACTATAAGCTGGCGCTGGCCGCCATCGAAAACGGCGTGGACAAGCTGCGCATCAACCCCGGAAACATCGGTTCGGCCGCGCATGTGCGGGAAGTGACGGCTGCGGCGAAGGAGCATGGCGTTCCCATTCGCATCGGCGTCAACGGCGGGTCGCTGCACAAGGACCTTCTCAAAAAATACGGCGGCCCCACGCCTGAAGCGCTGGTGGAAAGCGCCCTTTCCCACGTGGCGCTGCTGGAAGCGGAGGGGTTTTACGATACGGTCATTTCGATCAAATCCTCCGACGTGGCCACGACCGTTGCGGCCAACCGGCTGCTTTCGGAAAAAGTGGATTATCCGCTCCATTTGGGCGTGACGGAGGCGGGCGCGGGGGAGCAGGCGCTCATCAAGGCTGCGGCGGGGCTGGGCACGCTGCTGCTTTCGGGCATCGGCGACACCGTGCGCTGCTCCATCACGGGTGATCCGGTCGAAGAACCCCGGGCGGCGATGAACATCCTGCGCGCCATCGGCCTTCGAAAAGAAGGCGTCGAGGTGGTCTCCTGCCCCACTTGCGGCCGGTGCAGGGTCGATCTTGCAGCCATCGTCGAGCAGGTCAAGGCGGCGCTTCCCAAAACGAAGATCCCCCTCAAGCTGGCCGTCATGGGCTGCGTGGTCAACGGCCCGGGCGAGGCGCGGGAGGCGGAGCTGGGCATCGCCTTTGCGCCGGGCGGCTGCATGGTGTTTGAAAAAGGCCGGCTGCTTTCTTCCTATACGGAGTGGGAAGCGGGCATCCGCCGTCTGATCGACGAGGCGAACGCCCTTCTTTTGAAGAAAGAAAGCGAGGCGCGCCCATGAGCAGCTGGCAGACTCTTCTTCAGGAGGGCGGCGCCGGGCAGTACGCCGGCAAGCTCACCATGGCGGGTGCGGTGCTCAACCGCCGCTCCACACAGCTGCACGTGCAGCTCCAGAGCGAAGTCCTCCTTGAAAAGGAGGACATGCAGTGCATTTTTGACGCGCTCAACGCCCCGTTTGCGGGGGAACCGGGCGAGCTTTGCCTGGAGTTTTCCTTCCCGCAGGAGAGCGAAGCCTTTGCAGCCGCCCCGGAAAACTTCGCCGGGTATCTCTTTGGAATGCTCAAAAACGCTTTTCCGGCCATGAGCCCGTTCTTTGCGCAGGGGGAGCTGCGCGCCGTTCGTCCCGCCGAAGGAGAACAGTGCGCCGCGTTTGAAATGGCGCTGCCCTGCAAACCGGCCATGATGCTTTGGCAAAAGGAAAGCTGCGGGAAATGGCTGGCCGGCTTCGTCAAAAAAGCCTTTTTGCAGGAAGCGATGATCGAACCCGTGCTCGAAGAAAAAGAGATGGCGACTGCCATCATTCCCAGCGACCCGCTGCCGGAGCTTCCGGCCGTGGCCGCCGCCGTTTCTTCGCCCAAGCGCATCCAAAGCCCGCACAAGCCCGCCCAGCGCTCGGGCGGGGAAAGCGCCGCCGCGCCCAAAGAGCTGCTGTACGGTTCCTGGCCGAAGCGGGCGGAACGCATGGCCATTTCGGACATCAACGATCAGGTGCGCCACGTCATCATCGAGGGCGTGATCTGCCGGACGGAAACGAAGGAAGTGTTCGGCGGCACAAAGATCATTTTCCTTTTTGACGTCACGGACTACGAATACACCATCAGCTGCAAGCTGATTTTGGACAAAAAAGCGGCGGAAAAGCCGCTCGAAACCATCAAAAAAGGCCGCTGGGTACTGGTGGCAGGCGATCCCTATCAGGACAAATACTCCGGCGAGCTGCTGCTCGATCCCCGCGGCGTGGCGGCTGCCGCGCCCCATGAGCGGCACGACGACGAGCCGGAAAAGCGCGTCGAGCTGCATCTGCATACGCAGATGTCCACCCTTGACAGCATGCTTTCCATCAAGGACGCTGTGGCGACGGCCAAGCGCTGGGGTCATCCGGCGCTGGCGGTGACCGATCACGGCGTGGTGCAGGCCTATCCTTATATTTATGGCGAAGCGGAAAAGGCGGGCGTGAAGGTCGTTTACGGCATGGAAGGCTATCTGCTCAACGACTGCTGGCCCATCGATTTTGAGCAGACTTTCGTCGTTGTAGATATCGAAACCACCGGCGTGGATCATAAGCTCAACCAGATCCTTGAGATCGCCGCCGTGAAGCTGCAAAACGGCGTGGTGGTCGATACGTTCGAGAGCTTTGTCAACCCCTGTGTGCCCGTGCCCGCAAAGATCACGGAGCTGACGGGCATCACCACGGACATGGTGGCCGACGCGCCGCCGCCGGAAGAGGTGCTGCGGGCGTTTTCGGCGTTCAGCGAAGGCTGCTGCTTCGTGGCGCACAACGCCTCGTTCGACGTGGGCTTCATCTCCGACCACGGCGCGCGGGCGGGCATCGACTTCCCGCAGCCCTACGTCGATACGCTCATGCTGGCGCGCTATATCCTCCGCCAGCTCAAGCATCATAAGCTGGACGATCTGACGGAATACTATCAGGTGTCCCTTGACAACCATCACCGCGCCCTTTGCGACGCGCAGGCCACGGCGGAAATTTTTCTGAAGCTGCGCGAAAAATTCAGGGAATCCGGCGCGGAAGGGCTGCCGGGCGTGTTCCCCGAACACCGGATCGAAAAGCCCAGCAAGCGCCACCGCTATCATTTCGTCACGCTGGTAGAGGACGAAGCGGGCCTGATGAACATCTATAAGCTGGTCACCTACGCCCACCTCAACCACTTTGACCGCCGTTCCCGCCGGCCCTGCATCCCGCGCAGCCTGCTTTTGATGCACCGAAAAGGGCTCATCCTTGGCAGCGCCTGCGAGGCGGGCGAGCTGTTCCGTTCCGTTCTGGCGGCAGAGCGGCTCGAGCAGCAGGAGCGCATCGCGGCGTTTTACGACTATCTTGAAGTGCAGCCCATCGGGAATAACGGCTTTCTCGTGCGCGAGGGCAAGGTGGAAAACGACGAGGGGCTTCGCGATCTGAACCGCCAGATCGTCGATATGGCCGACCGTCTCGGAAAGCCCTGCGTCGCCACGGGAGACGTGCATTTTTGCGAGCCGCAGGACGAGGTATTCCGCCGCATCATCACGAAGAGCCAGGGTTTTTCCGACGCGGACGAACAGCCGCCGCTCTATTACAAAACCACCCGGGAGATGCTCGACGAGTTTTCCTATCTGGGCGAAGAAAAAGCCAAGGAGATCGTCGTCACCGTGCCGAACGAGATCGCGGCGCGCTGCAAGATGATGAAGCCGTTCCCGTTTGAGACCTGCGCCCCGGAGATCGAAGGGGCGGAGGAGGAGCTGGTGACCAGTTCCATGGAGCGGGCGCGGGAGATCTACGGCGACCCGCTGCCGCCCATCGTGCAGGCGCGTCTGGATCGCGAGCTGGGCTCCATCACGAAATACGGCTTTTCCGTGCTGTATATCATCGCCCGGAAGCTGGTGCTCAAGTCCAATTCCGACGGCTATCTGGTCGGCTCCCGAGGGTCGGTCGGCTCGTCGCTCGTGGCGTTCATGTCGGGCATCACGGAGGTCAATTCCCTGCAGGCTCATTATGTCTGCCCCAAGTGCAAGCATTCGGATTTTGACATCGATCAGGCCCAATACGCCATCGGCGTCGATATGCCGGACAAAGACTGCCCCATCTGCGGCACGCGCTACAAAAAGGACGGCTATACCATCCCCTTTGAGACCTTCCTCGGGTTTGAGGGCGATAAGGTTCCGGATATCGACCTGAACTTCTCGGGCGAATATCAGCCCGTGGCGCATAAGTTCTGTGAAGAGCTGTTCGGCGAGGGCTACGTGTTCCGCGCGGGGACCATTTCCGGCGTCAAGGACAAGACCGCTTTCGGCA
>JAEYFO010000081.1 GCA_023402915.1 Bacillota bacterium
CCATCCTCCCGGCCGGTCTGCGCCGCCCGCTTTGCGGCAGGTCTTTTCGCGGCGGCGTTTCGCTCTGCGCTCTGCCCGGCTTGTGCCAAATCGCTTTTCTCCATGCGCTTTGGGGCGGCAGCAGCGGTTCGCATTTTCCCCTGTTCCGCTTTGTCCGAATTGCGTTTTGCCGCCGGTTTTTGAGCGGATCTTTCAGCCTGCTCGACCTGCTTTGCCATGCTGCGCGCCGCACGTCTGGCCGCAGGCTGCTGCTTTGCGGCTTTTCCGGCCTGCGCGTCCGGCTGCCATTTGAAATACACCGCGCCCAGCGGGGGCAGGCGGATGGCGATGGACTGCGCCTTCCCGTTCCAGGCGATGGGCACGGAATGGGCGGGCAGGGTGTTGACCACGCCGCTGCCGCCAAAGCGCTCGTCGTCGGAATTGAGCAGCTCCGTATACGTCCCCTCCCGCGGCACGCCGAAGCGGTATTCCTCATAGGCGTTGGGAGTGAAGTTGAACGCGCAGAAGATCAGCTCGTCCGCGCCGCCGTGCTGAGCGCTGATGCGGCAGAAGGCGATGACGGAATTGGCCTCGTCCTCCACGCTGGCCCATTCAAAGCCGCTCCACCGGCCGTCGATCTCATAAAAGGCGGGGTGCTCGCGATAAAAGCCGTTGAGCGTTTTGACAAACTCCTGCATCTGCCGGTGCTTGTCGTAGGAAAGCAGCTTGTATTCGATGGGCTCATAATAGCGCCACTCGATGAACTGCGCGATCTCGTCGCCCATGAACAGCAGCTTTTTGCCGGGATGGGCGAACATGTATCCAAAGAGCGTGCGGAGATTGGCGAATTGCTGCCAGTAATCTCCGGGCATTTTCTCGATGAGGGATTTTTTGCCGTGCACCACTTCGTCGTGGGACAGGGGCAGAATGAAATTCTCGCTGAAGGCGTAGAACATGGAAAACGTGAGTTTGTTGTGGTGCCAGCGGCGGTAGATGGGGTCGAGCGCCATGTATTCGAGCATGTCGTTCATCCAGCCCATGTTCCATTTGTAATTGAAGCCCAGGCCGCCGTCCTCCACCGGATGGGTCACGAGCGGATAGCTGGTGGCCTCCTCCGCGGCAAAGATCGCGCCCGGTTTTTCGCGGAAGATCAGCTCGCTGGTCTTTCTTAAAAATTCGATGGCTTCGAGGTTTTCCCTGCCGCCGTTTTTGTTGGGGATCCACTGTCCCGGCTCTTTTCCGTAATCGCGATAGAGCATACAGCTCACCGCGTCCACCCGCAGGCCGTCGATATGGTACACGTCGAGCCAGAACATGGCGTTGCTCATCAAAAACGAACGCACTTCGCTGCGGCCATAGTTGAAGAGCATGGTGCCCCACTGGGGCTGCTCGCCCTCGCGGGGATCGGCGCACTCGTAGCAGGGCGTGCCGTCAAAGAGCCTGAGCCCCTGCTCGTCCCGCGGGAAATGGGCCGGGACCCAGTCGAGGATCACGCCCACGCCGCACCGGTGCATTTTGTCGACAAAATACATGAAATCCTGCGGCGTGCCGTAGCGGGCGGTCACGGCGTAATAGCCCGTCACCTGATAGCCCCAGGAGCCGTCGAAGGGATACTCGGACACGGGCATCAGCTCGACGTGGGTGAAGCCCATGGAAACGACGTATTCGCTCAATTCGTCCGCGATTTCGCGATAGTTCTTTTCGCCGCGCCACGAGCCCAGATGCACTTCGAAAATGGAGACGGGCTTTTCGTAAGGACGGTAGGTTTTCTGCGCGCGCATCCACGCCCCGTCCCCCCACTTGTAGCCGGAAAGATCCCAGACCTTCGAAGCCGTGCCCGGCCGAAGCTCCGCCGCAAAGGCGAACGGGTCGGCGCGGTAGACCGTCTTTCCCGCAGGAGTGGTGATGGCGTATTTATAGAGCGCGCCCGGTTCAAGGCCGCGGATGACCGTTTCCCACACGCCGTTTGACGGGCGCAGGGTCATGGGATGCTTTGTTTCGTCCCAACCGTTGAAATCGCCCACAACGCTCACCGCCCGGGCGTTGGGCGCCCACACCGCAAAGCGTACCGTGGGCCGCTTTCCGCGCCGCACGATCTGGCAGCCCATCGCCCGGTAGGCGAAGGCGTTCGTCCCCTCTCCAAACAGATAGAGGGCCACGTCGTCGAGCATGTTCGCCATGGTGCGTCTCCCTTCCGGCTCAAAGAGCCGTTCTCCTTATGCTATATGATGCATCGGCTGCTTCTTTTTCAGAGAAAATTTAGTAATTTTATTGTAACACAAATCGCCGCGTTTTGCGACGCTCTCCGGCATACAAAACACAAACATTTCACATCG
Organism: Bacillota bacterium; assembly: GCA_023402915.1. GTDB lineage: Bacteria > Bacillota > Clostridia > Christensenellales > CALWSW01 > JAEYFO01. The sequence goes on from JAEYFO010000081.1 coordinate 2,316, forward strand.
GATAGCACGTCCTCTTCAATTCGGACTTTTCTGTCCTGTTTTTTCCTTTTCCGCCTCTTCGCCGCAGGGACGCTTCGTTTTTCAGACATACGCCCTCGCACACGGGAGTGACATCGCTTCTGAAATCTGCTATAATAAAACATCAAAAGCGCGCCCGGCCTCGATTTTCCGCCGCCCGCCCTTTTCCCGACAGCACCGGCCGGGACTTGCTTTGCCCGCGCCGTTTTGTTTTTTACGACCGGCGAAAAGAGAAAAAACCCGGCTCGAAGGCCAAAAGGCCCGGACAGCCGGCAGCGACTTTTCAACCGCCAACCAACCGACCTCTTACCACGGAAAGGAACCTCGCATGAACAATCAGGATCGCAAGCAGCAGATCATCGCAGGCATCAAGTCCAACCTGCTCAACCAGTTCGGAAAAACCGTCGAAAACGCCACCCGCGCCCAGATCTATCTGGCCTGCACGCTGGTGGCGCGCGACGAGATCATGTCCCGCTGGGTCAAATCGAAGGAACGGGAGCAGTCCGCCGCCGGAAAGAAGCTTTATTATCTTTCGGTGGAGTTCCTGCCCGGCCGCGCCATGAGCAACAACCTGCTGGCGCTGGGCGAAACGGAGACTTACCGCGCCGCGCTCGAGGAGCTGGGCTGCTCCATCAACGAGATCGAGGACGCGGAGGCCGATCCCGGCCTGGGCAACGGCGGTCTCGGACGGCTGGCCAGCTGCTTCCTCGATTCCCTCGCCACGCTGGACTACCCGGCCATGGGCTGCGGCATCCGCTATGAATACGGCCTGTTCCGCCAGCGCATCATCGACGGCGCGCAGGTGGAGGTGCCGGACAGCTGGCTCGACGACATGGGCGGCTACCCCTGGGAGATCTGCGTGCCTGAGGATGAAGTACAGATCCGTTTCGGCGGCCAGGTGGAAGAGCACTGGGAGCCGGACGGTCTCAAGATCGTCCACACCGGCTATTCTGTCGTCAACGCCGTGCCCTATGACCTGCCCATCCCCGGCTATCACACTGAAAACGTCGGCACGCTGCGGCTGTGGTCCGCCCGCTCCCCCAAGCGCATCGACATGGACCGCTTCTCCCGCGGCGAATACATGGGCGCCATGGAGGATAAAGAGCTGGCCGAAGTGATCTCCAAGGTGCTTTACCCCTGCGAAAACCACAAGGAGGGCAAGAGCCTGCGGCTCAAGCAGCATTATTTCTTCACCAGCGCCACCATCCAGTACATCGTGCGCGAGCACAAGCGCCGCTACGGCACGCTGGCCAATCTGGCGGATAAAGTGGTCATCCAGATCAACGACACCCACCCGGCGCTGGCCATTCCGGAGCTTTTGCGCATTCTCCTCGACGAAGAGGGCATGGAGTGGAAGAGCGCCTGCGACATCGTGCAGAAGGTGTTCCATTACACGAACCACACCGTCATGAGCGAGGCGCTCGAGCGCTGGCCGGAGCAGCTGTTCAAAGAACTGCTGCCCCGTATCTACAGCATCGTTTCCGCCATCAACGAGGACTTTTGCAAAAAGCTCTGGAAATTCTATCCCGGCCAGTGGCAAAAGATCGGCTCCATGGCCATTCTCGGCTACGGCGAGGTGCGCATGGCCAACCTGTGCATCGCCATGTCCAGCCGGGTCAACGGCGTTTCCCAGCTGCACGGCGAGATCCTCAAGCAGGACGTGTTCCGCGACTTTTTCGTCGTCGAGCCGTGGAAATTCCTCGGCATCACCAACGGCATCACGCCCCGCCGCTGGATCATGGACGCAAACCCCAGCCTGTCCGCCCTCGTGAGCGAGACCATTGGCGACGGCTGGAAAACCGACCTGTCCGAGCTGAAAAAGCTGGAGCCCTATGCCGTCGATCCGGCGTTCACGGAGCGCTTTGCGGCGGTCAAGGCGGAAAACAAGCGCCGCTTTGCCGCATGGATGCAGGAAAAGCAGGGCATGACGCTCGATCCTTCCATGCGCTTTGACGTGCAGTCCAAGCGCGCCCACGAATACAAGCGCCAGCTTTTGAACATCCTGCACGTGATCTACCTTTACGACAAGCTCATGACGGACAGCACGTTTGACATGGAGCCGGTGACCTTCCTCTTTGCCGCCAAGGCTTCCGCCAACTACGACATGGCAAAGCAGATCATCAAGCTCATCAACGTCATGAGCCGCAAGATCGCCAAGGCCCCGGCCCGCGTGCGCGAAAAGCTCAACGTGGTCTTTGTGGAAAACTACAACGTCACGTCCGCCGAGCTGCTCATCCCCGCAGCCGACGTGTCCGAGCAGATCTCCACCGCGGGCAAGGAAGCCAGCGGCACGGGCAACATGAAGTTCATGCTCAACGGTGCTGTCACCATCGGCACGCTCGACGGCGCAAACGTCGAAATGCTCGAGCAGGTGGGGGTGGAAAACATCTTCATTTTCGGCCTGACCGCGCAGGAAGTGGATCGCCTCAACCGCTACGGCAGCTACAGCGCCAGCAGCGTCTACGAATCCAACGCCTCCATCCGCCGGGTGCTCGATTACCTCATCAACGGCGAGCTGGATCTTTGCGGCTCCCGGGCGTTCAGCGACCTGTACCACGTGCTGCTCTTCGGTCAGAACGGCACCAAGGCCGACCCCTATCTGGTGCTCAAGGACTTCCCCGCCTACGCCGAAGCCCACCGGAAGATCGAGGCCGCCTGGCAGGATCGTCCCGGCTGGCTGCGCCGCGCCGTGCTCAACACCGCCCGCAGCGGCTTCTTCTCCAGCGACCGGACGATCGAGGAATATAACGAGAAGATCTGGCATCTGGAAAAGCTGAAGTTCTAAGAAGCCGATCCGAAACGGACAGGGCGATGGGATGGTCTGTGCAGTCCGGCGGCGGGGCAGCTGTCCTTTCCGTCAGAACCTGTTCGGCGCGTCCCTTCGCCCTCCTTTGGGAGTTCGCAAAAAACGGCTTTACGCGGCGGCGCAGGGGGGCCGGCGGTTCGCCGCAGTGCCTACGCGCCTGCTTGTCTCTTTGAATCTTTTGAAAAAGCCTCATCGCGACTGACCGGCGCTTTGACGCAGCAGGCTTTTCCCGCGCCGGATGTCGTTCTTTCTTTTTTTGAAAGGACATCCCCGCGACCGTCCACTCCTAACTCCTAATTCCCAATTCCTCACCCCCCTTGTAAAGGAGTTTTCCCTTTCCCATGACACAGTTTTTCACTGCCGGGGACGCGTTCCATCACACCCGCCTGCCCGCCTGCCGTTTTCCGCAGGGGGCGCTCGGACGGGGGCAAACCGTGCGCCTTCGGCTTTTTGTGAGCGAGCGTTTCGCCCATGCGTACTGCTTCGTCTGCTGGCAATTTGACGGCGGCGAGCGCCTGACGCTCATGGAGCGGGACGAAAGCGAGCCGGGACGGCCGTGCTTTTGCGCGGAGCTGTCCTTTTCCCAAACCGGCCTTGCCCGCTACTGGTTCGTCCTCAACGACGGAACACAGCTGCTCTATTACGGCGGCGCAGGCAGCTGCGGCGGCCTGGGCGCACTCTCTTCCTCCTTCGTCACGCCCTTTCAGATCACGGTCTACGACCCGGCCTATACTACGCCCGGCTGGATGCAAAACGCCGTGGTCTATCAGATTTTTCCCGATCGCTTCGCCCGCGCCGCGAACCCCAAAAACGGCGGTTCGTTCAAGCGCGCCAGCTACCACCGGGAGAAGGGGCGCACCATCGTGCTGCACGAAAACTGGGATGAGCAGCCTCTTTATGCGCCGTTGCCCGGCCGGCAGTATTACGACCCCTGCGACTTTTTCGGCGGCGA
>JAEYFO010000089.1 GCA_023402915.1 Bacillota bacterium
CCTTCAGGTCGTCCAGCTTGCCGTAGCCGTAGGTGACGGCGGCGGCGGCCACGCCCGCGGCGCGGGAGGCCTGCACGTCGGTTTTCATGTCGCCGGTGTACAGGGCATTTTCCGCCGGGACGTTCAGGCGGCTGAGGATCGTCAGGATGCACTCGGGGTCGGGCTTCATCTTCGTCATGTCCTCGTCGCAGATGATGCAGTCAAAATAGTCGTAGAGGTTCAGCTTTTTGAGCACCAGCTCCGTGGCGGAGCGGATCTTTGCCGTGGCCACGGCCAGCAGCGCTTTGCCCTTGAAAAATTCCAGCGTTTCGATCACGCCGTCGTAGGGCTTGGAGAGCACGCAGCTGTTTTTGGCGTAGCTTTCCTTAAAAAAGGCCACGCAGTCGTCCAGCAGTTCCAGCTGCTGCCCGTCGAGCATCCGTTCCATGGCCTTGCGCGCGCCGCCGCCGATGAAGCTGCCCGCAAGTTCGAGGGAAATGTCCTTGTGCGCCACTTCCCGGGCGGTGGTCTGCACGGCGAGGGCGATGTCGGGCTGGGTGTGGACCAGGCAGCCGTCGAGGTCGAAGGCGAGGAGCTTGATGGGTTTCATGGAAAAACCTCCCTTTGTAATTTGAAGTTGGAACGTGGGATCTTTGAAAGAACATTTGAAAAATGGGGGCAAATGGTTGCTTTGATTGTACCACAACGACTGGAAAAAGAAAATGAGAATTTGACCGGACAAAATGTGCGAATGTCAAAGGAGACAGGCTGGCTTCTTTTTGAAACAATGGGCCGCAGCTGGATTTTTTTGAAAAAACTCGCTTTTGTGCAAAAATATTGCATGCGCTTTTCGGAAAGCTGTGCATGGCAGCAGGCGGTATTTGCGCGTCAGCGTCAAAAAGAACGAACCTTTTCGCTGCACAAACTGCGCAGCGCTCCGCCATGCAAAAAGGAACGGAAAGCGCGTTCCGTTCCTTTGAGAAAAATGCAAAAGTTGAAAAAAGGATCATTCGTTCAGCAGCTTCACCATGAGCGAATTGACCAGCGCGGGGTTGGCCTTGCCGCGGCTGGCCTTCATGACCTGTCCCACCAGGCTGGTGAGCGCCTTGGCCTTTCCGGCGCGATAGTCGGCGGCGGCCTTTTCGTTGGCGGCCAGCACTGTCCGGCACAGTTCAAGGATCGCGCCCTCGTCGCTCACCTGCGCCATGCCGTGCTCTTTGACGATGTCGGCGGGGGACTTGTCCTCGTCAAAGAGCAGCTCGAGCACCTTCGATCCGGCAGTGCGGTTGATGGTTCCCTTGTCCACCAGGGCGAGCAGCTCGGCAAAGCGCTCCGCGCCAAAGGGCAGCGCTTCGGGGGAAAGGCCGCGCTCGTTGAGCAGACGGGAAACGTCGCTCATGATCCAGTTGGCGGCGTTCTTGGGCTGCGCCCCGGCGGCGACGGCGCTGTCAAACAGATCGGAAAACGCCCGCTCGCTCAAAACGAGATCCGCGTCGTAGGCCGAAAGCCCCAGCTCGCCCATGTAGCGGACGCGGCGCGCCTGCGGCAGCTCCGGCAGGGTGGACGTGATGCGCGCGAACCACTCGTCGTCCAGCTCGATGGGCATGATGTCCGGCTCGGGGAAATAGAAGTAGTCGTGCGCGTCCTCCTTGGTGCGCATGACGTAGTTGTAGCCCTTCTCATCGTCCCAGCGCAGGGTGTCCTGCGTGATGACGCCGCCCTTGGCCAGCACTTTTTTCTGCCGGGCGGCCTCGTAATCGATGGCGCGCACCGTGGCGGAAAGGGAGGCGATGTTCTTCATCTCCGTGCGGGTGCCGAAGGGGGCGGAAGGATCGGGCCGGACGGAAAGGTTCACGTCGCAGCGCATGGAGCCTTCCTCCATTTTGCAGTTGGAAACGCCGATGAAGCGCAGGATGGCCCGCAGCTTCGTCAAAAAGGCGTATACCTCCGCCGAAGAGCGGAAATCCGGCTCCGTGACGATCTCGATGAGCGGCACGCCGCAGCGGTTGTAGTCGATGCGGGTCACGCCGTCGCCGTGGATGAGCTTTCCGGCGTCCTCTTCGATGTGGATGCGGGTGATGCCGATGGAGCGGGGCTGCCCGTCCACGTCGATGTCCACCCGTCCGGCCAGGCACAGCGGCTGGTCGTACTGGCTGGTCTGGAACGCCTTGGGCAGGTCGGGGTAAAAATAATGCTTGCGGTCCTGCCGGGAATGGCGGTTGATGGTGCAGTTGAGCGCCAGACCCGCCTTGACGCAGTATTCCACCACCTGCCTGTTCAGGGCGGGCAGCGTGCCGGGCATCCCGGTGCAGACCGGGCAGATATGGGTGTTTTCCTCTGCGCCGAACTCTGTCGAGCAGGTGCAGTAGATTTTCGATGCGGTGGCCAGCTCCACGTGGACTTCCAGGCCGATCACAGTTTCATATGCCATGGTTCGATGTCCTCCTTCCGCTCACAGATGCAGGCCGAGCGCCTTTTCCAGCGCCGCGCCCGCGCGGTAGAGCGCCGGCTCGCCAAGGGGCTTTCCGATGAGCTGCGCGCCGATGGGCAGGCCGTTTTCGTCCGTTCCGCAGGGGAGGGACAAGCCGCAAAGCCCCGCCACGTTCACCGAAACGGTGCAGACGTCCGCCGCGTACATCTGGAGGGGATCGTCGCTCATCTCGCCGAATTTCCAGGCCGTCACCGGGGAGACCGGCGTGAGCAGGCAGTCGAACTGCGAAAAAGCCTTCGCGTAGTCCTCCATGATGAGCGTGCGCGCCTGCTGCGCCCGGTTGTAGTAAGCGTCGTAATACCCGGAAGAGAGCGCGAACGTGCCCAGCAGGATGCGGCGCTTGACCTCGTCGCCAAAGCCCTCGCTGCGGGAGCGGGTGTAAATTTCGCTGATGGTCTTGGCGTCCTCGGCGCGGTAGCCGTATTTGATGCCGTCGTAGCGGCCCAGGTTCGAGCAGGCTTCCGCAGAGGAAATGATATAATACGCCGCCAGGGCGTAATCCGTCAGAGGCAGGGAGCATTCTGAAACCACGGCCCCCTGCGCTTCGAGCGCCTTTGCCGCCGCGCGGACGGCTTGACGGGTGGAGGGAGCCACGCCTTCGCCGAAAAATTCCTTCGGCAGGCCGACGCGCAGCCCCTTTGCCGGTTCCCTCAGCGCCGCGCTGTAGTCCGGCACGGCGTGCGGCAGGGAGGAAGCGTCTTTTTCATCCTGCCCGGCCAGCACCGAAAGGATCAGAGCGCTGTCCTCGACCGTGCGGGTCAGCGGCCCCACCTGATCGAGGGAAGAGGCGAAAGCCACAACGCCGTAGCGGGACACCCGGCCATAGGTGGGCTTCATGCCGACCACGCCGCAGAACGCCGCGGGCTGACGGATGGAACCGCCGGAGCTTCCGCCCGGCACGCGGGTGAGGTCGCGGGGGTTTTTCGTCAGCTGCATGGCG
>JAEYFO010000206.1 GCA_023402915.1 Bacillota bacterium
CTGGACGCCACGGTGGAGATGCGCACCCGGCAGCTGGTGAAGGAGCAGGAGCAGCGCCACACCATGATGCTCAACGTTTTCCACGACCTGAGAAGCCCGCTTGTGAGCCTGAGCGACTCCATCGAACGGCTTCCGGCGGGAACGGAGGAAGAAGCGTCCCGGCGCGCCGGAATGGAGCGGAAGGCCGGGTTTTTGAAGCATCTGATCGACGATCTGTTTCTGCTTTCCAAGCTCGAAGAAAATCAGCTGCCCTTTGAAGGGGACGAGGTCGAGCTCAGCGCGCTGACGCAGGAGCTGGCGGAAAGCTTCCGCTCCCTTGCGGCGCAAAAGCGGATCGCAGTGCAGACGGCGGTGGAAGAAGCGGTCTGGGTGTGGGGCGACGCGGTGCGTCTGGAACAGATCCTTCAAAATCTGCTGGATAACGCGGTGACGTATACGCCTGCGGGCGGGTCGATCCGCATCACGGTGCAGCGAAACGGGAAAACCGTCGTTTTGGAGGTGTATAATTCCGGCAGCAGGATCCGCGAAGAGGATCTGCCCTATGTGTTTGAGCGGTATTACCATGCGAGCCGGTCGGAGCATTCCAAATCCACCGGCATCGGTCTGGCGATCGCCAAGATGCTCACGCAGATGCACCATGGCACGATCTCCGTGCAGAATGCGGAAGAGGGAGGCGTGCTGTTTCGGGTGGAGCTGCCGGCGCTCGAACACAATGCTTAAAAAATGTTTAACAAAGCCGAACAGGAAAAAACAGCGGCGCTGCGGGCATTGGAGAGCTCTGGTAGCGCCTTTGTTTTTTGAAAAACAAAGAAGAGCGCGCAGGTTTTTTAAGGAACGGTTAAAGCGTTTCGGCGGCGGGATCGTGTATGATGAAGCTGCGAATTTCGAAAATTTCGCAAAATCATCCACAGGAGGAGAAGAATCCCATGAAGAAAGCTGCATTTGGCAAGTTGGCCGCCGCGCTGCTTGCGCTGCTGCTGGCGCTCAGCTGTGCCGCCTGCGCCGCCCCCGCGCAGCAGGAGCCGGCCCAGCCCACGGAAACGGCGCAGCAGGAACAGCCTGCCGAAACGCCCGCGGCGGAGGAACCGGCTGCGGCCAAGCTCACCCCCGGCACCTATTCCGAGACCGTCACCGCCCATAACGGCGACATGACGGTGGACGTTGTGCTCAGCGAAAACGCCATTGAGGACATCGTCGTGACGGATCACATGGAATCGCTGGCGCTGGGCACCGTCGGCATGGACAACGCAAAGAACGACATTTTGACCTATCAGACGCTCAACATCGATACGACGGCGGGCGCGACCATTTCTTCCGCGGCGCTGCGCATGGCCGTGGCCAAGGCGATCGAAGAGGCGGGCGGTTCGGACAGCGACTGGATGGCCGAGATCCCGCAGGATACGGCGGTTCCCGCCGACGTGGACTGCGACCTGGTCATCGTCGGCAGCGGCACGGCCGGCATGTCGGCAGCCACCCAGGCGGCGGAGCTGGGACTCAACGCGGTGCTGGTGGAGCAGCTGGGGTTCCTGGGCGGTTCTTCCTGCCGTACCGGCTATATCATCGGCGGCGATACCAGGCTCCAGGCAGAGCAGGGCATCACCTTTACCACGGACGACATGATCAAGCAGATGACCAAGGGAGACGACGGCTCGGGCAATCAGGAGCTGTATAACCATGACGTCGCCGTGCAGTATGCCAAGCTCTTTGGCCCGGATATCGACTGGCTGCAGGAGAAGGGCGTCCAGTTTGGCGTCATCAAGTCCAACAACCAGTTCCGCGGCCCCGACGCCGCCCGCCTTGGGCCGTATCTCATCACCGGCATGAAGGACTATCTCGACGAGAAGGGCTTTGATTACCGGCTCAACACCCGCGCCACGGAAGTGCTCATGGAAAACGGCGCCGCTGTGGGCGTGAAGGTGGAAGATAAGAACGGCAGCGCCTATACCATCCATGCAAAGAACGTCATTCTCGCCACCGGCGGCTACAACGCCAGCGAAGAAATGGCAAAGATCTATAACCCTGAATTTGCGGGCATGGCCTACTGCGTCACCCTCGGTGCGGACGGTTCCGGCATCATGATGGCCAAGGAAGCCGGCGCGGCGCTCAAGTGCATGGATCAGGTGAGCTATCATCCCTTTGCCGCCATGTATAACGGCGCGTCCCGCTCTCTGGTGACAGCCATGAACGCCGGCGCCATTGCGGTCAACGGCGATGGCGAGCGCTTCTGCAACGAAAAGGGCGACACCCTGACTCTGACCCGCACGATTCTGGCGGAGGAATCCGGCGTGTACTGCATCCTGGATCAGAGCCTGATGGACTATGATTCCGTCAAAAACGACGTCGGCCAGTCGGGCATTCCGCAGATGTACACCAAGGCGGATACGCTGGAAGAGTTGGCTGCGGCGCTGGGCATCAACGCCGAAAACCTCAAGGCCACCGTTGCCGAATACGGCGCGTGCGTGGACAAGGGCGAGGACATGATGTTCGGAAAGGGCGCTTCGTACCTGACGAGCAACTATGCAAACGGCCCCTACTACGGCGTGAAGGCCGCGCCGGAAACGCTCACCTGCTACGGCGGCGTTGTGATCGACGCGAACGGCTGCGCCCAGACGGAAGCGGGCGAGACCATCCCCGGCCTGTACGTCATCGGCGAAGCGAGCTGCTCGTTCGTGCTGGGCGCTTCGTTCAACACGGTCTCCGTTTGCCAGGGCCGTCTCTCCGTGCAGCATGCGGCGGACAGCCTCAAATAACTAACGAAAGCGCTTTCAGACACGCTCTGGATCAAAGTCGGAAAAGACCCGCTGCACCGGCTGCGGCGGGTCTTGCGCTTTTCCAAAAACCAAAGGCCCCGCATCGCGCGGAGCCTTTTTTGCGTGTTCTGAACCCCCGTTACAGCATGACGAGCGTCTTGAGCTGGCGCAGGTCGTCGAGCAGGAGATCCGGCTC
>JAEYFO010000126.1 GCA_023402915.1 Bacillota bacterium
GTCGAACGCATAATCCTCGCCGCCCTCCAGCGCCAAAATGCGCCGCTGCGCCTCCGCCGGAAGCTCCAGCACCTGCTCCATGCGCAGCAGCTCTTCGGCGGTCAATCTGCCGCAGACGAGGTTGTGCAGCAGATCGCACAGCAGCTGATTGGGCAGATGGGACGACGCGGGCGAAACGCTCGAAAGCACGCAGGCCAATGCACTGGCCAGAACTTTCAGAATTTCCCGGTCGCTCACGCGAAAGGGCCGCACCTCGAACACGGAGAGCTTGGCCAGCTCCATCCCCTGCACGCACACGTCAAAGCACATGGCGCGGTAACGGACGCCGCCCTCTTCATCGACGACCGGTTCGCGGCTGCCCTTGACCGTGCGCATCCATTTTCGGCGGGAGACCGGGTCGTTTTTGTCGTTGCGCTCACAGTCCGCCTCCGTCACGCCCTCCATGCCGCAAAAAGCAATTTTATGAAACAGCGTGTCCGCAAGGGAAATGGGAAGCCCCAAAACATCCTGCGCCGCTTCCAGCACGGGAGCGATGCCCGCGCCCTGCGCCGCCGCCTGCAAAAAGCGCCGGGCGGCCCCGTCCACAAAGGACTGTTCTTCCGCGTTCAACGGCTGGGTGACGAGGGTCTTTCCGTCGAGCAAGGCCGTATTATTCGAGGCAGACTGGGGTTTTCTCTCTGTCGAAACCGCTTCATTTTGGAAAAATTCGTCGGCTCTTTCCGGCTTCTTGGTCATGACATGCTCCTTTTTTACGCATGGGGGTGCGCCGTGGGGATGGTGCTTTTCTTTGCTTCATCCTAACACGAAAAGGCCCTCCCGGCAAGTGCGGAAGGGCCCGTGGAGCATTCGTTCGATTTTTCAGGAGATCACTTGACGGCGTAAGCGCCGGCGGCTTCGCCCGCCAGACGGCCGGACGTCATGACCCAGCCCATGGTCACGCCTTCATAGGAGACGTAAGCGTTGTTGTACATGCTGCCGGAGCAGTCCACACCGGCGGAGTACAGGCCGGGGATGACCTGATTTTCGGTGTCCACCACTTCCATGTTCGTGGTGATCTTCAGGCCGCCGAGGGTGCACAGTTCCGTGGTGCGCCCCATGATGAGGTAGTAGGGGCCTTCCTTGACGGGGATGAGGAACTGGGCTTCCTTGCTGTACATTTCATCCACGCCCGCTTCGCACGAAGCGTTGTAGGCTTCGACGGAAGCGATGAGGTTTTCGGCGTTGATCCCGGCCTTGGCAGCCAGCTCTTCGAGCGTATCGGCCTTGACGGTCACGCCGTTGGCCAGACCGGCTTCGATCTCTTCCTTGAGGGTGGGCCATGCTTCGTCGTGAGCGGGACCGGCCGCGCCGAACGCCGCGCCGTCCTTCGTCACGCCCAGACCGATCTCACCGGTTTCGGCAAGGGTATCGATGAAGTGCTGATCCACCAGCGCATAGTAGTGGTCACCCTGGCGGGCGGTCACGTTGCCGATGTAGGAGCTGTCGTAGCAGATGTCCTCGTTGGTGAAGCGGTAGCCATCCACGTTGACCCACAGCGCGCTGGGGTTGATGGCCATATGGTTGAGGCTTTCGCCGCCGTTGGGCAGGTCGGCAATGAGGTCAAAGGCAGAATGTGCGCCATGGAATTCCACGTTGGTATAGCCCTCGGTCGCAGCGCCCGCAGCGATACCCATTTCGATACCGTCGCCGGTCTGCGCGCCGGAATTGATGCCGTTGGCCTTGAAGCCCAGCACTTCCTGCATCTTTTCGGCGCTGGCGCCGTAACCGCCCGTGGCGATGACGACGGACTTGGCGTGAACCTTGACGGTGGTGCCGTCGGCCTTTTTGCCGATGACGCCCGCCACTTTACCATCTTCCATGATGAGCTCCCTGCCGGGAGTTTCGAGCATCAGCTGGCCGCCGTTTGCTTCGATCTGCTTGAGCATGTTGGCCATGGTGGGGGCAAAGCCCTCGCCGTCCCACTTATGATAGGTCTTGAAGGGGCTGTCCATCAGCGCTTCCTGATGGTGGCCCACAAAGTTAAAGACCATGCCGTTTTCCATCAGCCAGTCAACGGTCTTGCCGGACTCGGTGATGTACTTGTAGATCATGGGCGCGCTGACCATGTAGTTCTGCTGAGAGAGCCAGTCGCTCAGCCACTGGGCAGCCGTGAAGTCCACGGAAGAGTCCGCATTCTGCAAAGAGCTGTACACCGCAGCCATACCGCCGCTCATCGCGGAGGAACCGCCGACGGAAGCGCTCTTTTCCAGAACGATGACCTTTGCGCCCTGCTGGCAGGCCGCCACAGCCGCCGCGGAGCCGGAGCCGCCCGCGCCCACGACGACCACGTCCGCGTCGTATTCCTCCACAGCGTCAGAGGTGACCTGTTCGACGGGCTTGGAGAAATCTTCAACGTTGCCGCCCGCCTGCTCGATGCAATCCTTCACGGCAGTGAGGATGGCGTTCGAGGTGTTCGTTGCGCCGGACACGGTATCCACCGCCACGGACTGATTTTCGACGATGGCAGCGGGGATGCGCTCGATCGCGGGATCGGAAATGCCGGCCGTTTCGCCGTGCTCGCCCACTTCCACCGCAGCGATGGCGCCGCCGGAAATGGTCACGGTCACGTTGACGTCGCCGTTATTGCCGCGGGCCGCAGCCGTATAGGTTCCGTCCGTCAGGCCGGAAGCCGCAGGGGCTTCGGTCTCCGCAGGCGTTTCCACAGGAGCCTCCGTGGGGGTCTCGGTCGCTTCCGGTTCGTTGTTTGCCGCAGAGCAGCCCGCCAGCGCCGCCACGAGCAGCACGCTCAGCAGCACGGCAAGAACCTTGGTCCACAAACCGTTCTTCATGTTTGTTCTTCCTCCTTGGTATCTTTTGGAAAAAATCCCTCCGCCCTGCCGCAGCTTTTCGGCATGGCTGCCGCCGCTTCGGTCAGAGCTTGACTTAATTTTATCATTTGTATTTTTTGTGACAACGTCCCACGCGGCTAAATCACCGGACGGCAATTTGTCGCCAATGGACAAACCAAAGCTGGCGCCGCAGTTTTTTGCTTGCCACAAACGGCGATCCGTGGTAAAATACAGACTGTATCGTGCCGGAATGATGGAATGGCAGACGTGGCGGACTCAAAATCCGCTGCCCGCGAGGGCGTGTGGGTTCAAGTCCCACTTCCGGCACCAAACCAATATAATCCGAACCAAATCTTCTTAATCGGAGATGGGTTCGGATTATTTGTTTTCTTCGAGAAGTTCGAGGATACGCATTTCA
>JAEYFO010000144.1 GCA_023402915.1 Bacillota bacterium
GTGTTCGGCGTGGGCGGCGTGGGTGCGGCCGTGGTGGAAGCGCTGGCCCGCAGCGGCGTGGGCGCGCTGGTGCTGGTGGATAACGACGAAGTGGCGCTCTCCAACCTGAACCGGCAGCTCATCGCCCTGCATTCCACGCTCGGCCAGCCCAAGGTGGAAGCGGCCAAAGCGCGGGTGCAGGACATCAACCCGGACTGCGTCGTTTCGGCGCACAAAACCTTTTATCTCCCCGGCGCGGGGCAGGGGCTGATGGACGGCTGTGATTACGTGGTGGACGCCATCGACACCGTGACGGCCAAGATCGCCCTGATCTGCGAAGCCGTCGAAAAGCGCATCCCCATCGTCAGCTCCATGGGCACGGGCAACAAGATCGACCCGTCCCGGCTGAAGCTGGCCGACCTTTCCGAAACGTCGGTCTGCCCCCTCTGCCGCGTGATGCGGCGGGAGCTGCGAAAGCGCGGCGTGGAGCATCTGCGGGTGGTCTATTCGACGGAAGAGCCCAAGAGCCGCGGCGCGTTCGATCCGGCGGAGGGCGATCTGAAAAACGGCAGGCAGCCCCCGGCCAGCTGGGCGGTGGTGCCGCCTGTGGCGGGAATGCTGCTGGCGGGCGAAGTGATCCGAAATCTCACGGGGGTGTGCGAATGAACAACATGCGATGGATGGCCCGGTTCATGCTGCTTTGCTATGGGCTGGCGGTGCTGAGCTTTCTTCTCTCCGTCACGACGGGACGCAAGGAGCTGGCCATGGTGGGCCTTGGCCTGCTGGTTCCGGCGGCGCTGTTTTCCTGGTATGCGAAAAAGCACGTGGACGCGCTGCGGGAAGAGGAAGCCGAGCAAAAGCGCCAAAAGGCGGAAAAGGAAGCCAAAGAGGCCGGAGCGCCCGGAAAAACAGAAAAAACAGAAGAAACTGCCAAAGCACCGGCCGAGCCGGAAGAAGCGCCGCAGCAGCCGGAGGAGGAACAAAAATCATGAACGAACAGCAAAATGAACTGGAGCGCCTGCGGCAGGAAGCGGCGCCCAAATCCTCTCAGGAGCGGGGAAAACTGATCCGCGTGGGCGCGGCGGCCGTGCTGTGCGCCGTGCTGATCCTTGGCCTGACCATGTGGCTCGTGCCCTGGGCGACCATGACGGCGGCCGGGGTGCTGGTGGGCGTTGCGGCGCTGGGGCTTTCGGCCGTGCTCCTTTGGGCTGTGGCCGGGCGGGAAAAGGCGGCGCTTTCCGAAAAGCAGATCGACCGCAAGGACGAGCGCGTGCAGGACGTGCGCAGCCGCGCCTTTGCGCTGGCGGGAAAAGCCGCGCTGTGCGTCAGCTTTCTGGCGGCGCTGCTGCTTTGTATTTTCGGAAAAATCGGCACGACGGCCTTTTGTCTGACGGCGCTGGGCTTCCTGGTGCTGGTGGCCGTGACGGGCGCAGCTATCTGGCTGCTGGAAAAGAAGCTCTGAGCGGGAGGACGGTGCGAGCCGCTTCAAACTGCCGGAACGCGCCTCCGGCCGGGTTCATCCGCTCTTCCCTCTTTGAGGCACGCGGCAGCGCCTTTAATCAGCGGAGCATTCCGCAAAAAAGCGAAAGCGGCTCTTTTCGGGCAACCGGAGGAGCCGTTTTTGGAAAAAACAAAAAATGCGCCGCGGGGCGGTTGGCCGCGAAACGCCGTTTTAATGGGCCGGATGGGCCTTCTCCTTGCGGCCCGGCCACGGGGCTGGTATACTGAGGAAAACCGCGCGTCCGAAGAGGGGATGCGAGCTTGACCGTATTTTTTTAGAAAAGAAATTTTAGAAAAGAAATTAGAAAGAAGGAGAAACAACTCATGCCTTCGGAACAGATGATCCAAAAATACGCGGCGCTGGCCGTCGAGGTGGGCATCCACCTCAAAAAAGGGCAGCTGCTGGCCATCAACGCGCCGGTGGAGTGCACCCCCTTTGTCCGGGCGTGCGTCCGGGCCGCCTTTGAAGCGGGCGCGAAGGACGTGCGCATTTTCTGGAAAGACGAGACGGTTTCCGCGCTGCGCTTCCGCCACGGCGACAGGGAATCGGTATGTGCCGCCCCGGAGTGGGAAGTGGAGGCCCGCATGGAATACATCCGGCAGGGCGCGGGCTGGCTGTCTATCTCCGCCTCCGACCCGAGCTCCTTTGCGGGCGTGGACGCGAAGCTCCTTCAGGAAGCGACCCGCAACTCCGAAGCCTCCCTTCGGGAGTTTTCCGCCGCGCTCATGTCAAACGAAAACCCCTGGTGCGTGGTGTCCGTGCCGACGGAAGCTTGGGCGAAGCGGGTGTTCCCCGAAAGCGCCGATCCGGTCGAGGAGCTGTGGAACGCCATTTTTAAGGCCGTCCGGCTGGACGAGCCCGATCCCGTCGCGGCGTGGCAGGCCCATCAGGCGCGCCTTGTGGAAAAGAGCAAGGCCCTGAACGCGCGGCGCTATCAGGCGCTTCATTACCGCAACAGCCTGGGCACCGATCTCATCGCCTGCCTGCCCGAGGGGCATATCTGGTGCGGCGGTCAGGACAGGACCCGCGACGGCTGGGCGTTTACGGCCAACATGCCCACGGAAGAGATCTTCACCGCGCCCCACCGTGAGGGCGTGGACGGCGTGCTGTACAGCTCCCTGCCGCTCAACCATCAGGGCACGCTCATCGACGGCATCCGTCTGGTGTTTGAGAAGGGCAAGGTGGTGGAATATTCCGCCCGCACGGGCGAGGAAGCGCTCGGCCATCTGCTTGACACCGACGAGGGCGCGCGGCATTTGGGCGAAATGGCGCTGGTGCCCTGCGGCTCCCCCATTTCGAAGATGGGCATCCTCTTTTATAACACCCTGTTCGACGAAAACGCCTCCTGCCACTTTGCGCTGGGCGAAGCCTACAGCGAGTGCGTCGAGGGCGGCAACGACCTGCCGAAGGACGAGCTGCTGCGCCGCGGCCTGAACGATTCGCTCATCCATGTGGACTTCATGGTGGGCACGGACGATCTGTCCATTCTG
>JAEYFO010000185.1 GCA_023402915.1 Bacillota bacterium
GCCAAGAGCCTTTATCCGCTCGAAACGGAAATTCTCGTCCGGGAGCGCAAGCGCCTGGGGAAAAACCGCAGCTTTGCGATCCTTTTGAGCGGCGCGGCGGTGGAGCAGGTGCTCTTTGACACCGGCCTGATGCGCCGCACGGAGGAGGGCTACTCCATCGAAGGGGGCGTGCCCGAAGCGCTCGTGGCGGAAGAATGCTGCAGGCGGGCGTTCCTTCGCGGGGCGTTCATGGGCGGCGGCTCGGTGAGCGACCCGTCCAAGGGCTATCACCTGGAATTCGTCATCCGCTCGGAGCGGCTGGCCTGCGAGCTTTGCGACGCGCTCAACGGATACGATCTCAACGCAAAAGTTGTGCTCCGCAAGGGCAGTAATGTGGTATACTTGAAAGAGAGCGAAAAAATCACGGACTTTTTGACGCTCATCGGGGCGCACGGCGCGCTGCTCGATCTGGAAAACGTCCGGATCTACAAGGATTTCCGCAATCATCTCAACCGTCAAGTCAACTGTGAGACCGCCAACATCTTCAAAACCGTCAGCGCGGCCACGCGCCAGATCGAAAATATCCAGTATCTGATTGCGCACGAGGGGTTCAAAACGCTTTCGCCCGCCCTTCGGGAAACGGCGGAAGTGCGCATCAACCATCCGGACGCGACGCTGTCCGAGCTGGGAGAGCTGCTCTCCGAGCCCATCGGAAAATCCGGCGTCAACCACCGGCTGCGGCGGCTTGAAACCATTGCGCTTGAATTAAAATCCGAAAAGGGGGACGCCTGAATGACTCACAGAACGGTTCGCATCGTCAGCCCGGAGGGGCTAAAATCCCGTCCTGCCGCCGCCTTTGTGGCCGCGGCCAGCCGCTTCTCCTCGCAGATCCTTGTGGAAGTGGGGAACAAGAAGATCAACGCCAAGTCCATCATGGGCGTGTTGTCCCTCGGCGCGACCGAGGGCGAGCGGGTGCATATCTACGCCCGGGGCGAGGACGAAAAAGAAGCGATCGAGACGCTGTGCCGCCTGATCGAAGGCTGACGTCCGGATAAGGGCGTTTTTCCGGTTTTCCGCTTGCCGAAACGATCGGCGTACGGGAGCTGGGAGACGCTTGACGCTTTACCTCCTGCTGCGTTCTACCCTCAGGAGGAGAGAGGTTCTCCCCTTCGCTGCCCGCACTGTGCTTTCGGTGCGGGCATTTGAATCCAGCGGCAGAAAAAGCGGCGCGGCAGAAAAAACGTATGTCCGGCAGAAAACGGTTTGCAGGGAGTTTCCGGCGGCTTCGGCCGGACAGAGCGACGGCCTTTGGAAAGAGGCGCGCTTTTTGAAGAATTTTGGGAAACCTTCGAAGCGCCGCGCTGAGCAGTTGCGATTCCCGCTGTTGCCGTTTCGACCTTTCGAAGGGCGCGGCACGCTGCGGGCGGGGAGTAGTCCCTCCCCTTTGGAAAACATGGGGAAGCAGCGGCCTGACTGCACGCCGCCGCTCTGTCCATCCCTTGAAACCAACGGCAACACAGCGCGCCTTTGAAAAATCCGGTTGGCGAGGGGGCCGTTGGCTTTGGCCGGACAAGGAAACAGCCTTTGGGAAGCGGCGCGCCTGTTTGGCGAGTTGTTTGGTGGAGTCCCGGCATTTTTGAAAATACTTTTGACATACCCTTTGACGAAAAATTCAGGAGCATCAAACCCGTATGACTGATTTTGTTCATCTTCACGTTCACAGCGAATACAGCCTGCTCGACGGCGCGGCGCGTATCAGGGACCTTTGCGCCCGGGCGAAGGAGCTGGGCTTTTCCGCGCTGGCGCTGACCGATCACGGCGTGATGTACGGCGTGCTGGCCTTTTATCAGGAGTGCCTGGCCAACGGCATCAAGCCGCTCATCGGCATGGAAGCCTATGTCGCGCCCCGCTCCCTGCGGGAAAAGCAGGGGCGGGCCGACCGCGAATACGCCCATCTGATCCTCATCGCAAAAAACGAGACGGGCTACCGCAACCTCTGCCGCCTTTCGACGCTGGCCTTTACGGAAGGGTTTTATTATAAGCCCCGCATCGATTACGACGTGCTCGCGCAATACAGCGAGGGGCTGATCTGTTCTTCGGCCTGCCTGGCGGGCGATATTCCCCAGCTGCTGCTCTCCGGCCGCTACGAGGACGCAAAGGCGCTGGCCGCCCGGCTTCGGGGGATGTTCGGCGAGGATTTTTACATCGAGCTTCAGGATCACGGCATCGAGGAGCAAAGGCGCATTCTGCCCGATCTGGTGCGCCTTGCCCGGGAGCTTTCCATCAAGCTCATCGCCACGAACGACGTGCATTATGTGGCCAAGGAGGACGCCGAGGCGCAGGACGCGCTCATGTGCATCCAGATGGGGCGGTTCGTCGATGAAGAGAACCGTATGCGCATGGAGGGCAGCGAGTTCTATCTTAAAAGCGGCGACCAGATGGCCGAGATCTTCCGCGACTATCCCGAGGCCGTTACAAACACCCTTGAAGTGGCGGAAAAATGCGACGTTTCGTTTGAATTCGGGAAAATTTACCTGCCCCATTACGACGTGCCGGAAGGCATGACCAACAAGGAATACCTCCGCAGCCTCTGCGAAGCGGGCATGGCGCGAAAGTGCGCCGGAAAGGGCGGCGACTACTGCGAGCGGCTCGACTACGAGCTTTCCGTCATCGATTCCATGGGGTACACCGATTATTTCCTGATCGTGTGGGACTTCATCAATTTTGCCCGCAGCAGGGGCATTCCCGTCGGCCCGGGCCGGGGCAGCGCCGCCGGCAGCATCGCGGCCTATTGCCTGGACATCACGGACATCGATCCCATCCGCTACAGCCTGCTCTTCGAGCGCTTTTTGAATCCGGAGCGCGTGTCCATGCCCGATATCGACGTGGACTTCTGCTTCGAGCGGCGGCAGGAAGTGATCGATTACGTCACGGAAAAATACGGCGCGGATCACGTCGCGCAGATCATCACCTTCGGCACGCTGGCCGCCCGCGCGTCCGTGCGGGACATGGGGCGGGTGCTGCGCGTCCCCTACAGCGACGTGGATAAGATCACAAAGCTCATTCCCGCAGAATTGAACATCACCATCAAGCGGGCGCTCGAGACCAGCGCGGAGCTGCGCGCCGCCTATGAAAACGACCCGCAGGTGCATCGCATTCTCGTCCTGGCGCAGAAGGTCGAAGGCATGCCGCGCAACGCATCGACCCACGCGGCGGGCGTGGTGATCGCCGCCCGGCCCATCGTCGAGCACGTGCCGCTGCAGAAAAACGGCGACGTCATCACGACGCAGTTCACCATGGGCGAGATCGAAAAGCTGGGCCTTTTGAAAATGGACTTTCTGGGGCTGCGCACGCTGACGGTCATTCACGACACGTTGGAGGAGATCGTCCGGCAGGGCGACGAAGCGCCGCAGTTTGAAACCATGGGCGACGACGATCCGGCGGTGTACGCGCTCATTTCCTCCGGCGACACGGACGGCGTGTTCCAGCTCGAATCGGGCGGGATGCGGGCGTTTTTGCAGCAGCTCAAGCCCGATTGCTTTGAGGACATCATCGCCGGAATTTCGCTCTACCGCCCCGGCCCCATGGATCAGATCCCCCGCTATGTGGCCTGCAAGAACGACCCCGGCAAGGTGCGCTACGCCCATCCGCTGCTCGAGCCCATCCTTGCGCCCACCTACGGCTGCATGGTCTATCAGGAGCAGGTCATGCAGATCGTCCGCGATCTGGCGGGCTATTCCCTCGGTCACAGCGATCTGGTGCGCCGCGCCATGGCGAAAAAGAAAAAGGACGTCATGGCAAAGGAGCAGACCAACTTCATCGAGGGCTGCGGGAAAAAGGGCGTGAGCCGCGCCGTCGCCGTGGAGATCTTCGACGCGATGATGGACTTTGCGCAGTACGCCTTCAACAAATCCCACGCCGCGGCCTATGCCGTCGTCGCATACCGCACGGCCTGGCTCAAGGTGCATTATCCGGCGGAATTCATGGCTTCGCTCATCAACAGCTTCATCGACCGGACGGAGAAGGTGGCGGAATACGTCCGCTCCTGCAAGGCCCACGGCATCGAGACGCTGCCGCCGGACATCAACGCTTCCCGCGCCCGGTTTTCCGTCGAAAAAAAGGACGGGAAAAAATGCGTCCGTTTCGGCCTTGGAGCCATCCGTAACGTGGGCGTGGCCGCCTGCGAAGCCATCGTGAAGGAGCGGGAGGAAAACGGCCCGTACCGCGACTTTTTTGACTTCGTGCGCCGGGCGGGCGAGTTTGCAAACCGCCGCATGGTGGAAAGCATGATCAAAGCCGGGGCGTTCGATTCCCTCGGCGCGCGCCGGTCCCAGCTGATGGAATGCTGCGGCCGGGCGCTCGATTCGCTGGCGCAGGAGCGGCGCACCCAGATCGCCGGGCAGGTGAATCTGTTCGATATGCTGGCCGACGAGCCGCAGGAGACTTCTCTTCGGATGGAGATGCCCGACCTGCCGGAGCTGCCGCCCCGGGCGCGCTACGCCTTTGAAAAAGAGGCCACCGGTATGTACATCACCGGCCATCCCCTTGAAGAATACGAAAAAGAGCTGTCCGCCATGGGGCTGACCATCCGTCAGATCCTCGATTCGACGGAAGCGGAGGGCGCGGTGCGCGACAACGCCCGGGTGCAGATCGGCGGCGTGCTGTCCCAGATCCGCCGCAAAACCACCCGGACGGGCAGCACCATGGCCTACGTCACCATTGAGGACATGACCGGTACCATGGAGCTGGTGGTGTTCCCCAAGGTTTTGGAAAACAGCCGGGCGCTCCTTCAGGAGGACGCGGCGGTGGTCGTGCGCGGCCGGGTCAACCTGCGCGACGAAGAGGAAAACGTCATCGTGGCGGACGAGCTTTTGCCGCTGGAAAAGGGAGAGAAGATCCGTCCGCTGGGCGGGAGCACCCCCAAAAGCGGCGGGAAGGAGATCAGGCGCGGATTGTATCTTCGTTGCGACATGGCGCGGGACAAAAACGCTATTTTGGCGGCGCTGGTCAATTTCCCGGGAGACATGCCCGTCGTGCTGGCCGCGGGGGGAAAGGCGCTGCGGGTGCCGCCGGGCTTTGACGTGCGGCCGGACAAGGCGCTTTTGGAACAGCTTGAAGGGATGCTCGGCAGCGAAAACGTCAAGCTGGTGCGGTAGTCAGCGGCAGGCGGTTGTGGTATAATAGCCCAAAGCGGCAAAGGGCGAAAAAATAAAAAACAAGAAGGAACTTTGGCCGCTCAGACGAGAAGAGAGGAGCGCGAAAGATTTATGTGCGATCAGGACAAAAACAGCGTCAGCGCGCAGTATGTCGTCATCAAGGCGGAGGATAACGGCGTGAGCATCATCGGCATGACCCGCGGCCGGGAGACCCGCCTGCTGCACACGGAGAAGATCGACAAGGGCGAAGTGTGCATCATGCAGTTCACGGAAAACACCTCGGCCATCAAGGTGCGGGGAAAGGCGAAGATCCTTACGGAATTCGGCGAAATTTTCTCGGAGTAAGCGCCAAAAGGCGCAAAGGAGAACAAAAACCATATGAAAACAATCGCAGTGCTCACCAGCGGCGGAGACACGCCGGGCATGGATACGGCCATCCGCGCTGTGTACAAAATGGGCGTGCATTTGGGCTATAACGTCCTGGGGGTCTATCACGGCTACGAAGGGCTCATGACCGGAAAGATCGCCCGGCTGACGGACGGCGATATGGAGGACACGGTTGATCGGGGCGGCACGCTGCTTCGGACGGCCCGCTCGGAAATTTTCCGCACGGAGGAGGGCAGAAAGCACGCCGTCAAGGTGGCGCAGGCCTATCAGATCGACGGCCTGTTCGTCATCGGCGGCGACGGCTCCCTTTCCGGCGCGCGGGAACTGAGCCGCATGGGCCTGCCGGTCATGGGGCTGCCCGGAACGATCGACAACGACCTGGCCTATACGGATTACACCATCGGCTTTGACACGGCGGTCAATTCCGTGGCCAACGAGATCGCCAAAATTCGCGACACCATGCGTTCCCACGACCGGGTGGGCGTGGTGGAAGTGATGGGCAGGGCCTGCGGCGATATCGCGCTGCACGCCGGCCTTGCCGGCGGCGCGGACTATATCCTCGTGCCGGAGGTGGATCCGGTGGAAGGGTATGCGCGGGCCTGCGACACGCTCATGCGTAACAAGCTGCGCGGCAAGCTCACCAGCATCGTGGTCATCGCGGAGGGCGCGGGCGGCGCGAACGATTTTTGCGAATATGTCCGCGACCACAGCGATCTGGACGTGCGGCCTATCGTTTTGGGCTATACCCAGCGGGGCGGCACGCCGTCGGCCTTTGACCGGGTGAATGCGTCCCGCATGGGCGCGCACGCGGTGCAGGCGTTCGACAAGGGCAAGATCAACCGCGCCGTCGGCATTCGGCACAACGAAATTTATGACATGGATCTGGCGGAAGCGCTGCAAATGCAGCGGCACTTTGACCGGCAGATGTATGAACTCAATGAGATTCTGGCGCATTTTTGAGTGCCAAAGGAGGAACGGCCATGACCGGAACCTATTCCCATCGCGTGCGCTACGACGAAACGGGCGGCCTGGGCGCGGCGCATTACGCCCGCATCTGCGGCTGGTTTGACGCGGCGCAGCAGGAGCTTCTGCGCGCGGACGGCTTCTCCTACGGCACGCTGGAGGCGCGGGGCCTTGGGTTTGCGGTGGTGGACGTGCATCTTTCCATCCGCTGCCCGGCCCGCTGCGACGAGCAGATCACCGTCAAAACCACCCTGCGCGAGCGAAAGTACTTCCGCTTTGCCTTTCACCATGAGATCTTTGGCGAGGACGGACGGAACATCGCCGTGGGCGACGTGTGCTCCGTGCTTGTCAACCGGGAAATGCGCCCCGTCAACATGGCCAAAGCCCTGCCCGAAGCGTATGAGGCCTACGGCCGCTATCTCGAGAGCGCGGAGGCTTCGAAGTAAAGAACGTTCAGAAAAAGCCGAAAAGCCCCGGAAATGAAAAATACCCGGAAAGCGGGCTGCCTTGGGGCTTCGCAGGCAGATTTTTTGAAAATACGGGGAATTTCTTTGAAAAGCGCAGGGCAGCAGCTTTTGAAAGTGCAGAAAGGCTTTCCTCAAACAGAGGGCGTATGGCGAACCATGCGCCTTTTTTGAGAAAGGGGAAAGCGTTCCTTGG
>JAEYFO010000235.1 GCA_023402915.1 Bacillota bacterium
GGTCAAAGGGGCCGTAGCATTCCCGCCGCGCCAGAACGGTGGGGTGGCACAGGCAGTTCCCCTCAAAAAAGAATCGCCTGAGCCAGTCCGTCCGGCTGCGGGGCGGCTGGTCGAACAGCTGTTGAAGGGGGTGGGCGCCGGGAAGGGGCGCGCCCCTTTCGTCGATGAGCCGCGCCCAGGTGAACGCGGCGGCGCACGCCGGGTGCTTTTCCAGAAACCTGACCTGCCGCGCCAGCTTTTCCGGCAGAAATTCGTCGTCGGAGTTCAAAAGCGCAACGTACTTTCCCCGGCAAAGGGGCAAAAGGCCATTGAGCGCCGCGCACGCGCCGATGTTTTTTGGAAGGGGGAAAAACCGTGTGTTTTGGGGGCGCAGGTGCCTTTTGATCTCTTCGGCAGTGCCGTCGAACGAGCCGTCGTCCGCAATGAGAAATTCATAGTCCGAAAAGGTCTGGGCGTACACGCTTTCCATGGCGCGGCCCACGTAGGCTTTGTGCCGGTAGGCCGAAAGAATGACGCTCACCGTCGGACGCAAGGCGGCACCTCCTTTTCGAAAACTCAAGCGCTGCGTCAAAAGAGCCGTGCGCGGACAGTCAAGTATAAATTGCCGCCGGGCGGCAGGAAAGCACGACGGCCGAAATTTCATCGACTTCTTCGGGCAAAAGGCTGCCGAACAGGGGCAGCGCCAGACATTCCCGGGCGGCCTGCCGGGCGTTCGGACAGTCGAAGCGGGCAAAGCGCCAGCGGTACGCCGGATAGTCGCAGGCGGCGGGATAAAAATAGCGCCGGGCGGCAACGCCCTTGCGGCGCAGCCGGAAAAACACCGCGTCGCGGGAAAAGGGCGGGCGGACGCGCAGGATGTAATATTGCCCATTGGGCGCAAAAAAGGGTGAAAGACCGTCGCAGCCGGAAAACGCCCGATCATAGCGGGCGGCGAGCGCCCTTCGTTTGGCGCGCTCTTCTTCCACGAGGGGCAAAACGCAAAGCCCCATCGCCGCGTGCAGCTCGGAGAGCTTGCCGTTCCAGCCGGGCAGCACGGGCGCGTCGCCCGAAAGGCCGAAATTTCGAAGCAGCGCGGCGCGTTTTTTGGCGGGGCTGTTTGACGGAAAAATCACCGCGCCCCCTTCGACGGTGTGAAAGAGTTTCGTCGCGTGAAAGCTCAGCGCCGTTCCGTTGCCAAAGCGCAGGGCGGAGCGTCCGCCCTGTTCGCAGTCAAAGGCGTGCGCGCCGTCGTAAAGCAGGGGAAGCCCGTGCCGCCTGGAAAGCGCTTCAAAGGCGGAAACATCGCACAGCCGCCCGAAAACGTGGACGGGCAGCAGCGCTGCGGTGCGTTCGTTCAGCGCGGCGTTGGCCGATTCCGGCGAAAGACAGAGCGTTTCGGGATCGACGTCCGCCAGAACGGGCGTAAAGCCCGCCCGCTCGACGGCCTGGATCGTGGCGGCAAACGTGAAGGCAGAGGTGACGACTTCGCCGCCCGCTTTTCCCGGAAGGAGGGCAAGCAGCCCCAGCAGCAGCGCCGCCGTGCCGCTGGAAGTCAAAACCGCTTCGCAGCCGAACCGTTCGGAAAGCGCCGCTTCAAGCCGGTCGTGCAGCGGCCCGCCGTTGGTCAGAATTCCCCGGGAGAACGCCTCGCTTTCCAAGGAAAAAAGGTCGTTTTTGTCCGGAAGGAGCGGGCGGGTCAGGGGGATGCGCACGGGGAATGTGCTGATTTCGTCCATCAAAGCGTCTCCTTTCCGGCGGGGCAGCGCCGCAGGGAAACGGCGTTTTCCCAATAGGCCATGGAATAAATTTTCGCTTCCGGCCGCCGCTGCATGGAAAATTGCGCCGCGCAGGGCACGTAGTCGCAAAATTCCACCGCGCTGCGGGACAGATCCACGGGAACGGAGCAAACGGCGGCGACGTTGTGGCTTCCTTCGCCCAGAAACAGCCGGAACTTCCACAAAAGCACGAACCGTTCCCCGGCGCATAGCGGCGGAAGCGAAACGCCCTCCACGGCGGTGTCGGAATAGATCACGTCCGCTCCGGCGGCGTTTTGAATGTGGTAGCCAAGGCAGAGCGCAGGAAGAGCGGCGCGGCACTCGACGGTCATTTCCAGCGCCGCTTCCTGCCCGAACGCGGCGCATTCGAGGGGTTGCCCGGCAGCGTCCAGCAGTCGAACGGACAAAAATTGCGCTTTTCCGTCTCCCAGGCGGCCTTCTCCGGCTTTTTTCTGCCAGGCGGACAGGGCGGCTGGGGAGGGGGAAGGTTCTGTCTGTTCCGCCCGAACGGCGGAGGGCTGTTCGGCGGCCACTTTGAGGGAAAAATACTGCCGCGCGCCCTCTTCCGTCGGGCCGAGAAAGCGCTGCTTTCCCCCGTCGAGCAGCAGCACGCGGCGGCAGATGCTCTTGACTGCGCCCACGTCGTGGCTGACGAAGATCAGCGCCGTGCCCGCGGCCAGCATTTCCTTCATCCGGCGGACGCATTTGGCCTGAAAAAACAGGTCGCCCACCGAAAGCGCTTCATCGACCAGCAGCACGTCCGGCCTTGCCGCTGTGGCGCAGGCAAAGGCCAGCCGAACGAACATGCCGCTGGAATAGAGCTTGACGGGCAGGTCGAAAAAGGCGCCGATGCCGGCAAAGGCTTCGATCTGCTCGAGGGCGGCGCGCGCTTCTTTTTTGGAAAATCCCGCGATGGTCAGCGACAAAAGGGCGTTTTCCCGGCCGGTCGATTCGGGGGAAAACCCCGCGCCCAGCTCAAGGAGCGCCCCGATGCGGCCGCGCACCTC